>JAOZTL010000251.1 GCA_029942205.1 Bacteroidales bacterium
ATCAATCTTGATTATACAATTGGCTCTGTTCATTTAGTAAAAAACACAATAAATTGCTTTCAGGATATATTGTTGCGGTATTCTGCTCGGATTAGTGAGCAGTTGAATGTAGAATTGCACGTTTCGCCTGGGCAGATGACTTTCCAGAAAAAAGACTATCAAGCAGTGCGTATCAATACTGCTCACACCGATTATTTGCCCACATTGATTGCCGATTTAAAAGAATTGGGTATTCTGTTTATAAGCGATCATAAGAAACTCGAACATTACGAGAGTGTAGTCTATTTCAAAAAGTATATCGAATTTGTAGAATTACAAGAAGATGTGTATCAAGATAATGCTACCAAAGGACGGTATTTTTTTCGGATTACACGTGCAATAGAGTTTGAAGAGTTTGAGCAAAAGATTGATATGATTAAGAATAATTGTGATTACCATTTATTCGACTCATTCCTGAATCATTTGTTTGTGAAAGGAAAAGTATTGGATTTCATTGGAATATATTCGGAACACTGCGACGAAAATAGATTTGATGAATTTAAAATGCATTTAGTCGAAATTTTCAAATAAGATATTCGACCTAATTTTATGTTGCTTATGTGCTTGTGCAAAACTATTGTAACCAATGGTTTGCCGAAAAACAAATAAGCAACTAATTTTCAGTCAATTTGTGATGGGGCGACCAGTTAAGGTCGCCCTAATCTTTACTTCTCTAGTTTTCGGGTTTTATTCAATCGAATATCATATTTTTTAGACGAAACGGAAGGGAAATTTTTGTCAGGTGTGTCGTTTACTTTAATTATCAACCATTTTTCTTCCCGTGCATAATCAGCAATGCTTTGTTCTTGTCCTTTGGCAATATGCTCATCTGGATTTACGATTAGTTTCAATTCGCTGCTAAATTCTATCATTTCTTTGTCGCCTCTACTGTTTCCTGCCACTAGTAATGGCTTATCTTGAATAAAAGTTTCAATGGCTTCCATTTTGCCTTCGTCTTGTGGAACAGGATGTACTATTTTATTGGTAATGATTCCATTTTTAATGACCGATTTTATGCCTATAATATTGGTTATCGGAATGTTAAACTCTTTACTCAAAAACTGCTGATACATTCCTTCTGGCGAAGCAGTAACGATCCAAACTTCAAAATCATTCTTTTGCAGAACAGAAATTAATTCTTTGACTGGCTTAAAAATCTTGTGTTTGTAATACTTATTGAATGTTTTTTCGCCCAAATCACGATAAAATTGCAATGATTTTCCAGCAATATACTTTACCCGAAACTGAACGTAAGGAATGGATACATTTGATAATTGTGTAATGGTATCCATAATTTCGGTGTTCCAATCGGGATTTTCGCTTGCAAATTGGTACATGCACTCATCTGCCAGATAATGTGGTGTTTGTCCCATCACTGTTCCGTCGCCATCAAAAACGGCAATTTTCCGTCCTTCGGTAGTTTTATGTTTTTCAAAAAACAATGCTAATTCGGCGTTTGCTGCTTCCGAAAAACCATCAATTGCCACATAGCCTTCTTGCGTCTCGCTATTGTTGCAGGAAACGAAAAATAGAATAGAAATAAAAAGTAAGCTTGTTAGTTTTTTCATCCGTATAAAGTGTTAAATAATAGATAATTAATATTTTTACTATTTCTAAAAGGTATTTTCCTTGCATCAATAGTAAATAAAACTTTGATTGACAAATATATAAAATTTAAGGATTAATTCCGAAAAAAATCTGCTGGCTTGATGATCTTTTCCGTTTTTAATTATTTTCTCTCAATAATACTCATTCTCGCAACATACTATTTCTCAACACTTCGTTAAATTATGAAATATGAATTATAAATTAAAACACCGATTTTTCAACGACTTAATCTTAAACAAACAATGCTTTTCTGCCTGAAATATGCAGATTTTCTTTCTACTATCGACTAAATTTTTTTGTCTAATTAAATCGCTAATAATCAACTAAAATCAACTTCGTAAAGTAGTACTATCGACTTTGCTGAAACTTCGCCTTTGGTATCGTCCAAGACTCTCTATCAATTGTTTTTACCCAGCAAAATCAGCATAACGACAATCAACAACACAAATTTAATTGAAAAAATAAGCCCAAACCGAATATTTAACTATAATTTATCCTTTTTTTTCACTACATTAGCCAGAGCTTTACCTGCATACTTACAAATACGCAAATCTTATTTTTTTCGTTTTATACTAAATTATGATAATAATTATGATTCTAAAAATAATTTATTTTTTGTTTTATTGATGCACAAAATTCTTGCAGCATTTTAGTATACATCAAGGTCTTCTATCTTATTCAACAATTTACATAAATATCAATCCATGAAATCCAAAAGTATTATATTATTATTAGTCTTTTTCATTCTATCACTTTCCTCATCATCAGCACAACGAGGAAATTGTGAAGAAATCACAAACAAAAAAGCAAACCAACTATATGAAAGTGCCTCTAAAATGGCAGTATACAACCCACGTGAAGCCGAAAAACAATTGCTGACAGCCATCCAATTAGTTCCTGATTTTCCTGATGCTTACTACACACTATCTGAAATCTACATGGCAAAAAGCAAGATTCCTGAATACGATTCTGTACAAATCTATCGAAACAATCAAGCCAAACGAACAGCAATACAGTATCTCGAAAAAGTAATCAAATTGTGCCCTTCATACAACTATTATTTTGCCTATTTTACCTCAGGAAAATATTATTACGACAATGGACTGTATGCCGATGCAAAGCCAAAATTAGCCATATTTGCTAGAGAAAACCAAACTCACCCAAAGGAAACTGCAAATGCTCGCCTAATGCTCAAAAATATCGACAAATATTTTAATTTAATAAACAACCCTGTACCTTTTTTTCCTAAACCGATAGAAGGAATATGCACCAGCAACGATGAATATTTGCCACTCGTTTCGCCCGATGGTGATTTTATTTTCTACACCCATCGATACAAAAAAATAAACAGCGAGTATGTCGAAGAATTATGCATCAGTAGCCGAATATGGGAAGACTCGCTAATAGAACGCTACTCGGTAGGTCGCCCACTCGATAAGCCATTCAACCAAGGTTATAGCCAAGGTGGGGCAAGCATTACAATCGATAATAATCACCTGTTTATTACCATTTGCAAATACGAACGCACGAATTACACGAGTTACAAAAACTGCGATATTTATTATACCGATTATGTAGATAACGAATGGACACAGCTCCGCAAAATGAGTTCTAACATCAACAGCAACAATACCTTCGAGGGGCAACCAAGCATCACGGCAGATGGCGAAATTTTGTACTTTGCAAGTGCACGTGAAGGGGGTTATGGCGGTTTGGACATTTACCGATCGGTGCGAGAATCCGACGGCAATTGGTCGAAAGCAGAAAATCTGGGTCCCGTTATCAACACTAAAGGCGACGACAAAACGCCATTTATCCATTCAGACGGACGCACGCTGTATTATGCAAGTAATGGTCATTTTGGTATGGGGGGTTTAGATATTTTCTATAGTTATTATCAAGGCAATGGACAATGGAGCGACCCCAACAACATGGGTTATCCAATAAATACCACAAACGATGAACTAGGCTTCACGGTAAGTGCCGATGGAAAAAAAGTCTATTTTTCATCAAAAAACCTAGCAGGCGAAGGTGGCTGGGATGTTTTTTCGGCCGATTTGCACAAAAATGCTCGCCCACAGCAAGTTTTATTAATCAAAGGACGAATAACCGACGACAAAGGACAAGGTGTCTGTAATGCCAGCGTAGAGATGAAAAACATTGAAACACACGAGCGTACAGAGGGCATGGTCAATCGGATGACTGGTCGCTATGCGATTGCTGTTTCACCCGATCCCAATGCCGAATACATGATGATTGCTAAAAAAGAAGGACATTTTTACAGTTCAATATACATAAATCCTCGTTTTAAGAAATACGAACCACCAACAACGGTTAATCTGAAAGTAACGAAAATAGAAAAAAATGAACCTATCAGATTGAATAATGTTAATTTTAAAATAAACTCTGCTAAATTAAACGAGCTCAGCAAAGCAAGTATTCATGTTTTGATCGAGTTTATGCAAGAAAATCCCAATATACAAATAGCTCTACATGGACATACCGATAATTATGGAGAAGCCTCTGATAATCAAACATTATCGGTATTGCGCACCAAAACGGTAAGCGATTACATTATATCGAAAGGCGTAAATAAGAACAGAATTAGCTACAAAGGTTTTGGCGAATCGAAGCCCATCGCTAGCAATAGTACCGATGCTGGGCGAGCAACCAACAGGCGTGTAGAATTTATCGTTAAATAAAGGTCTTCGACCTTTTATTATTCCTAATCAGACCATTGGTACTAAAGTCGAAGTCGAGTTTGTGTATAAAAAAAACCTCCACAAAAATAAGGGGAGGTTTTTTTATATTTCTGAAAAAGCTTAAAATCTTTTCTCTTTGATTCTTGCTTTCTTACCCGTAAGTTTACGAAGATAGAAAATTCTTGCTCTACGCACTTTTCCTTTTTTATTCACAACAATGCTATCGATAAGTGGCGATGCAATAGGGAATATTCTTTCTACGCCTGTACTTCCTGACATTTTACGGACAGTAAATGTTTCTGTTACACCAGTACCTCTGCGTTGCAAAACAACACCTCTATATTGCTGTATTCTTTCTTTGTTACCCTCTTTTATTTTGTAACTTACAGTAACCGTATCTCCACTTTTGAAATCGGGTAATTCTGTACCGTGAGCAAATTCTTGCTCTGCAATTTTAATTAAATCCATCTTTATCTTGAAATTAAATCAGTTTTCAAACAACAAATAAAAGCTCCACCCTAATTCTTAGCGAATTAGCTAGGTGTCTCAATTATTCAAAATTGGCTGCAATAATACAACATTTTTTTTAATTAATCTAATTTTCAGTCGTAAAATTAGCACAAATCCAAATTTCTTTTTTTATCAATAGTTAAACACGTAATTCAGAATATTTGCACCCATTTTAAGAGCTTCCAGTCGTGTTTGTGCCGAATCGTTGTGTACTTCCTCATCTTCCCATCCATCGCCTAAATCGCACTCATAGGTATAGAAACAGAGCAAACGATTATCCATAATCAAGCCAAAACCTTGCGGTCGTTTATTATCGTGTTCGTGAATTTTGGGCAAACCACTATCAAAGTCATACTTTTGATGATAAATTGGATGCGAAAAAGGTAATTCAACAAATTCGAGTTCGGGAAATACTTTTTTCATTTCACGGCGAGCAAAAACATCCAAGCCATAATTAT
>JAOZTL010000252.1 GCA_029942205.1 Bacteroidales bacterium
TCAAATATAAGCATTATTTTTAACTTTAGAGGGATTAAGCGGACAAGCATAATAATTTTAGATTTTAAATATTCCAACATTACGTATAGCAAACGCTCTCAATGGTTCTTATTTTATACCGAAACCAAAAAAGGAATTTATAGCCCAGAGATAAAAACTGACGCAATATTTGAACCTTTGGATAAAATCAACACCACAACGATTAATAATTTTAAACTATTCATAGTCAATGATACTGACATCAAACTGAAAGGTTATGTTAGTTTTAGCGGTATTTTCTTCTACCAAGACTAGTCTTCGATCTGTTTGATATTGCTTACACACTAGGATAATGAACGAAAAACAGCAATCAGCTTTGTTTCTTCTTGTTCCCAAACAAGCTGATTTGCTGCTTTTTTCAAATTTTTCTGCCATTTCTCATTCATTTTCTCATCGCTCAATATTTGTATAATTTGTGCTGCCAATTTTTTTTCTTCAAAACTATCAACAATTGCCCCAACATCATATTCCTCAACAATAGCACGCATTTCGGGCAAAGGCGATACCAATACGGGAATTTCTGCTTGAATGTAATCAAACAGTTTATTCGGCAATGCATATCGATAACTCAAGCCAATGTCTTGTTCAAGCGACACACCCAAATCCATTTTCTGCGTATATTCATGTAATTTTTCAAAATGTATCCGTCCATGAAAGCATATTTTATCCGAAAGTTGTTTTTCTTCAATTAATTGATGTAATTTTTCTTCTATTTCTCCTGTTCCAAAAATATGCAGAGTAGTATTTTCTATATGCTTCATCGCTACAATTAATTGCTCCAAACCACGTGCTTTGTTCAGCATTCCTTGATAAATAATCTGTTTCTCCTTATTCTTATCCGAAAAAAGAGGTTTTTTCCTTTTTGTAGGAAAATTACGAATTACTTCCATTCTCAATCCGTATTTTTGTCTATAATATCGAGCAATAGAAGCACTTACAGTATAAGAATTACTTATTTTAGGCAAAATAAATTGTTCTATTTTTAGCCATATTTTTTTCACCTTCAAGCGATTTTCTAATTCTGGCTGTTCTGTAAATAATTCATGAGAATCGTAAATAAGTGTTTTTTTGCGTATGAACGAAGCTAAATAATTTGCAAATAATGTATCTAAATCATTGGATAAAAACAAGTTAGCATCAGAAAATAATAAATAAAGAAATAAGCGTAAATTATATTCGGCATAAAACAAAATTCCGCTTGTAAACCACACCCGAAAGCGTTTGGTTTCATAAGCTCGTTCGGATAATTCCAGACTTTTTGATTTTATAAAGCCCACTAAAACAGGCGAATACCCAATTTTCAGTAAGCTTTTTGCCACTTTGTCTATTCGTTGATCGGTGGACAAATCGTTAGTAACCGAAATAATTATTCGTTTTTTATGATTCGTTTTCACAATGCTTTCGTATTTTTGTACTAATTTTTTTCAATGTGTGTTCAAATGCTCCAATCTAAAAAGTAAACCAATGCTAGAAATAAAACAAAATTTTGATCTCCAAAAATACAATACTTTTCAAGTAAAGGCAAATGCAAAATATTTTGTAAGCATCAGTTCCGACCAAGAATTATTGGATTTGTTGCGTGATAAAAAATACAAATCAACAGCTAAATTAATTTTGGGAGAAGGAAGTAACATGCTATTTATCAATAACTTTGATGGATTAATTATTCATACCCAACAAAAGGGAATTGTGATTGAATCCGAAACGGAGTCGGATATTGTGGTGCGGGCTTCGGCAGGCGAGAATTGGGATAATTTAATAGCGTACTGTGTGCAAAAAAACTGGGGCGGACTAGAAAATTTATCTTTAATTCCAGGTCTTGTCGGTTCATCACCCGTACAAAACATTGGAGCTTATGGTGTTGAAGCAAAAGATTGCATTACATCGGTTCACGCCATCGAATTAAAAACAGGCAAAAAACGTATTTTTTCAAACGAAGAATGTAATTTTTCGTACCGAAGTAGTATTTTTAAATATTCGGAAAAAGGGAAATTTGTAATAACAGCCGTTTCGTTTCGATTAAGCAAAGTAAATCACTCATTAAAAATAAATTACGGAGCAATAGAAAAAACATTATCTCAATACGAAAATAAAAACATTTCGACTGTTAGGCAAGCTGTCATTCAAATTCGCCAATCGAAATTAGCTGATACAGAGGAACATCCGAATGCTGGAAGTTTTTTCAAAAATCCGGTAATTACCAATAAAAAAGCAGAGAAATTAAGTGGAAAATATCCAGATCTCCCCTCCTACCCCACTCACGACCGCACAAAAATAAAAATTGCTGCTGGATGGCTAATCGAAAAAGCTGGGTGGAAGGATAATCCGTCTGAAAAAGTATGCGTACACCACGGTCAGGCACTCGTTTTAATCAATACAAAACAAGCAAACGGAGAAGAAATTTTAGAATTTGCAAAAAAAATACAAGCTGATATTTCAACAAAATTCGATATTTTTTTAGACATAGAAGTCAATATTATCCACACAAAGTAATAATTATCAATCAATTAACTATTTAATACGTCCATTAGTATTAATCCGAACAGTAGTCCCTATCTGAAAAGTTTTTGTTTTTCCATTAAGCATTCTAAATGATTTCTTTTTTGCCAATACACCAGTACTAACCTTACCTTCGCTATCAAAATCAACACGAGTTCCTGCCATAAATAGTGCATTAGGTCCTGTTCCACTTGTCCATAAGCTCGTATTTTGTGCTAAAATACCAAAAGAGACTTTCCCATTTCGTGCAAATCCGACTTCACCTCCTGCCAAAAAAATAACATTTGGTCCTTTTGTCCACAAAGACGTATTATTTGACAATGTTCCCTTTATTACTTTTCCTGCTTTATTAAGCACAATACGTGTTCCTGATTTAAAAACAACATTCGGTCCTGTTGTCCACAAAGGAGTATTTTTAGCCAATATTCCTTTCATTACCAAACCGTTAGGTGCATAGAAAACCTGCGTGCCTTCCATAAAGGCCACTCTTGGTCCTGTGGTAAGTAATCTTTGTTCTGCTATCAACATTTTAGTATCTGCCTGATTTTGAGCAAATAAAAATGAATTAAAAAGAATAAATGCCTGTATAAAAATATATCTTAATTTCATGTGTTTAAATCTTAAGGTCTTCGACCTATTTAATGTTACTTACATAATTTTGTAAACATCTTCTATTCAGTAAAATACAGAATTATTAATGTGATATTCCTTATTGAAACTAAAAAAAAAATTCGCTAATCATTAATATAGAAAACAAAAACAATACCAACAAATATGAAAAAACAATAAGCGATTAATTATCAATGAATTACAACCCAAAATCATTCTGTACGAATGAATTATTTACATCGTCAATATCCATACAAAAATAAAACAATTTCATTCATTTTCCAAAAATCAAAAGATTAAGATCTTCGCCTTATACTTCGCATTTATACTGAAATGCTGCAATAATTATGAATAAAAAAATATTTGATTAATTTCATCCATTCACCTTTTTTACATTTCATAAACAAAAAATATATAAAACGAAACAACATTCTATGCTTAAGACTCAGCACTTCCTGCTTGGCAATTTCATTTTTTTTTATATCTTTGAACTAATCATTTTTTAATCAACCAAACTTTTTACTTTATGAAACCACTTCAAAATGTATTTCCTTTCTCCACTTGGCTCATGAGAGTAGGAGTTGTTTTTTTTACAATTACACGCTATGCTGAAATATTTTTGAGCTTTAATAGCTCTAGCAGAATGTTTTACCTCGCTTCTATTTTTCTATTATTCAGTTTTTTACTGTTTTTAGGTGGTTTTTTCAAAAAACATAGCCTGACTGTCATTTCTTCCATTTTTCTCATTTTAGCAACTGGTTATCAGTCATTTATAATATTAAAAGCAGGAATAGACTACAACTTTGCCGTTTATGTGGTATTAGGCTCTGTATTTTTCTATTTTCTAAGTAAAGGTAACTCACAAAAATAAACAACATGGATAATCAACAATACTCACGAAGAGATTTTTTAAAAAACTTAGCAATTGGTGCAGGAGGTGTTGCTTTAATAGGTAGCTTCGGGTTCATGTTTAAATTTCCGAAAGCGGATGGTACACTTTCTTCTATCGTTGTAGATTTTGATAAATGTACTGGGTGCAGAACGTGTGAATCGGTCTGTTCTGCTTATAATCATAAAGTTACAGTAGATTCAGAACAACTAAATGGCTTAGGAAATCCATATTTATCAAATATTCAAGTACATCATTATTTACCAGATGCCGATGTTCCCGTAACTTGCAACATGTGCCCCGATACGCCCTGTATCACCGCTTGTCCTGTACCTCCAGACTTGACAACTGGTCGCAAAGCCTTGTATCGAGATGACGCAACACTTACCATTCGGAACGACCGAGACCGCTGTTTGGGCTGCCAAGAATGTGCTACTGCTTGTAAAACACAACGAGCAGGAATCATCATTCCTAACCCCGAAACACACAAACCAGAACGCATGTGCAGACTGTGTGATGGTGATCCTCAGTGCGTTAAGTATTGTCCGTATGGAGCTCTTTCAGTACAAGAAGTGAATTTTGAACGTGAATTTTTCGGAAAATCAGCAGACGAAATTGCTACCCATTTATTTAATCGATATTATAGTTAATGAACTGATATTTTAGAGTAATAATAAGGTCTTCGCCTTTTGATGTTGCTTACACAATTTTGTAAAATCATACTATTCAGTAAAATACAGAATTATTAATGTATGGTTAATTTCGTCCACCCACTTAAAACAAGCTAAAACATGGATATTCAAGGATATTTTGGAATAATATTAGAAGTAAATCTAAGCACCCGAGAAATAAAAAAAACACCACTCTCCGAAAAAGATATAAAAAATTTTATTGGTGGTCGAGGACTAGGAGCTAAATTACTGTGGGACAGAGTAAAAGCAGGAACAGCCCCGTTTTCACCCGAAAATGTGTTGATGTTTATGCCAGGCCCTTTTGTTGGCTTCCCCATTCCATCGTCATCACGCATGACGGTAGTTACCAAATCGCCACGCACCTCGCCTATAAAGCCCAAGTACGAGCACTCTTCGACACTAAGCTACTCGAACATGGGCGGCTTCATCGGTGCCGAAATTCGTTTTGCAGGCTACGACGGCATCATGGTTACAGGCAAAGCATCGTCGCCAGTATACCTTTATATTGAAGATGGAAAAGTGATTGGAATTGACGAATCCATCGACAAAAAAC
>JAOZTL010000253.1 GCA_029942205.1 Bacteroidales bacterium
AAAACCTGCAATTATTTATTCGACAACTAAATTTTAGTGCTCTAAAATTCATGAATATCAATATTAACTAATAAAAAATAATACGTATGATTCAAGAAGTTCAAAATGTACTCAATGTACAAATCGAAAAAGAAGGCTATTCATCCAATCTATATCTTTCAATGGCATCGTGGGCCGAAAAAAAAGGCTTTAAAGGTGTTTCCAGTTTTTTATATCGTCAAGCAGACGAAGAGCGTGATCACATGCTTCGTATTTTTCATTATATTAATGAAAGAGGCGGAAAAGCCTGTGTTCCAGAGTTTGCTAAGCCAGCAGATGATTTTGGTACAATCAAAGAAATGTTTGAGCAAGTATTTGCTCACGAGAAATTTATATCGGAATCTATTTTAGACTTAGTTTCTGTCTGTATTGAACATAAAGACTACACAACACAACAATTTTTACAATGGTTTGTTGAAGAGCAAGTAGAAGAAGAAAGTTCGGTTCAAGAAATTTTAGACAAATTGGAGCTAATTGGCGATGGAAATATGTACATGTTCGATAAAGATATGGAAAGTTTCAATGTAGTAGAATAATCAAATAAGGCTATCCAAACTACGGATAGCCTTGTTTTTAGAAATCTAAATTAAATTTTTGCTTCAAATCATTAAGATTTTCATTTTTTTCGGATAAATATTTATACTTATCCGTATTTGTGAATGGTTTTGATATTTTTTTAGACTCTGCCAGTATCACGAGCATATTAATCTTACTATTTTTCAAATTAAATTTTAAGAAAGACAAAATTTCTTTTTTACGTCCCTCCATTGCATCAGCAAGAAGTTTACTCGATAAATCAACTTCAAATTGAAATTTATCCTTTAAAACAGGAATATTACTAATTAAAGCATTATAAAATCGAGGGCTTATTTTTTCTTGTTTTTTGGCAAATTCTAGCCAGCATTTTTTCAATTCTTCTTGCGAAAAATTGGTAACTAACGAATCGTCAATGATTTCCTCAGGCTCTTGCTCAATATTTTCGTCTACTTTTTGTTTTTTTGGTTCTGCTTTACCTTGCAATGCATTTTTTATCGAAATACCTGACGCAACAGTCTCTTTAGGAGGCTGAGTTGTTGCTACTTGAGCTGTTTTTTGATTGGGAGTACTTTTTTTTTGACTTTCGTTTTCTTTGGCTTCTACTTTATTTTCCTCTATTTTTTGATTCGTCAATTCACACAATTGCATCAAAGCTAATTCTACTAAAAGACGTTTATTGGTAGCAGTTCTATAATTAAGATCACAAGTATTTGCAATACTGAGTGCTTGAAAAAGAAATTTTGCTGAACAATTCTTAGCTTGTTCTGCATATTTTTCTTTTATCGATGTGCCAACTTCCAGTAATTTAATCGTTTGCGGGTCTCTACATACCAAAATATCCCGAAAATGCTTTGCCAAGCCAGTAATAAAAAGATGTCCGTCAAAGCCTTTATCCAAAATTTTATCAAATAAAACTAACGAATTAACAATATTATTAGCTAAAAATCCATCCGTTAATTCAAAATAATATACATAATCGAGAACATTCAAATTTTCAATCACTTTTTCATAAGTGATTTCATTGCCCGAAAAGCTCACAATTTGATCAAAATAAGACAAAGCATCACGCATAGCACCATCGGCCTTTTGTGCAATGATATTTAAAGCATCCGAATTAGCTTTTATTCCCTCACTTTCAGCTACATAAAGTAAATGATCAACGGTGTCTTCTACCTTTATTCGATTGAAATCAAAAATCTGACAGCGCGACAGAATCGTTGGTAATATTTTATGCTTTTCGGTTGTTGCAAGAACAAAAATAGCGTGTGGCGGCGGCTCTTCCAGCGTTTTTAAAAAGGCATTGAAAGCCTGCGATGATAGCATGTGTACCTCGTCAATAATATACACACTATGTGTGCCTATTTGTGGAGGAATGCGTACTTGTTCAATTAAATTTCGAATGTCTTCGACCGAATTATTCGATGCTGCATCCAATTCGTGAATATTATACGATCGGTTTTCATCAAAAGCCACACAGGATTCACACTGCCCACAAGCTTCGGTTTCGGAGCTAGTATTTTGGCAATTTATTGTTTTAGCAAAAATACGGGCACAGGTCGTTTTTCCAACACCACGGGGTCCACAAAACAAATATGCATGACCTAAATGTTGCGTTTCGATAGCATTTTTAAGTGTCGTTGTTATTGATTTTTGTCCAACGACTGACTGAAATGTATCGGGTCTATATTTTCGTGCCGAAACAATAAACTGTTCCATATTAAGTGTTTCTAATTTTAAATTATTTGGTTTCGTTAAGCGTGTGCAAATTTAAGAATTTTCGATAAAAATCAAACTTATATTTTTTTTTCATACGTTTCTCTCAAATAATTTTCTATTCTAAAAAAAAAACTTTTTTCAAGCGCATAAACTGTTATTTCCAACGTAATCAAGCCATTAATACTATCCATAGGGTATATTTTGGGTATTTTTTTTATCGATGACCAAGGTAAATTTACTATCTGAGTTTTGAGTGTTTGAATAAAATCATCCAAATCTTTTTTTACTAAAACCTGCATCACAAATGAATGACTTGATACCATTTCGGCTTCATCAGACAATAAGACAACTTCATTAATTATTTTAGTGTATGGAATTTGCAATAATTTTCCACTACGACATTCTAGTACAAGGTTTCGAAAACTTAATTTTCTCACAGTACCCTCATATTCTCCTATTTTTATCGACTGATTTTCAACAATTTTGCGATTGTTTTTAAATATTAATCCAAAAATATAATCACGAAAAACAAACCATGTTCCCCAAATACTTAAGGCTATAAATAAAGCAAATAAACCAATGCCAAATAACTGGTTATGAAGAAAAAAATACTGAATCGTCCAGAAAATAAAAAATAACCAGATCAAAAATTCAATAATCGGCAAATATTTAGTTAAAATTTTTCGATTATCGCCTCGTAAAAAGATTAAGGGTACTACATATTTTAGTATTCGAAATAATACAAAAATAGAGACTAAATAAAATGAAAATTTATAAATTGCTCCTTCAGAATAAGTAAAATCAAAAAATATCATTGTTTTTTTTTAGAACATTTCTATTTCTTCCAATTTATTTTTTAAATGAACGATTATAAATGGATTTAGTTCATAAATTTGATTGGAATCTTTAATTAACAGAGCAGAACGCTCTAAATAATTTATTTTTTTTATTAAATTCTGTTCTTTAGACAAAGTTACTCTCAATAATTTAGCTTTATCCATTTTTTTATGAATAAAAAATTGGGTCAGCAACATAAAAATATCTTTATCCAAATGATCCAGAATTGTTAAATCAGGCTTCTCTGGAGCTTTTATTTCCAAAAAATTTCCGTCAAAGTGTTGAATACTTGAGATCCAGCCAAGCAGTGCTGCACCTATATTTCCTTTGGTTGCAGTAAAATATTTTGAAAATAAACTAGCATAATCTACGGACTTAAAATGGCTTTGTTTTTTTGATTTTAGTAATTTCGATTGCGTAACAAAAGTAAACTTTAAGCCACTTGATTCGTGCCTAAATAATATAGCTGTTTTCAATTCTTTTGCCGTAAATGGCTCACATTCAACTATATTCAAAAAATAGTTTCGTAATGGTACTAATTTATCAATTAATTTAAAACTTTGGATATTTGAATTAACGATAAACAAACATTTATTTGAATATTTTTCAATTAACTCGATTATTTGCTCAATAACAAGCAAGCCTTTTGTACTTCTTTCCCACCAAAGTTCCAAGTCCTCGATTATAATAACTGAATCTGCTGGCATGTTTTTGAAAATAAAATCATAACTGCCTTTATTTCTTACTGTTAATTGAAATGTGTCTTTAAATACTTTTGGCGAAACAGATCCTATTGGCGGAGGCAATAAAGTGTAAATTTTCACATTTTCGCTGTATTTTGATGCTAAATTATTTGAAAAAAACGATTTTCCAGAAAGTCTATCGCCAACAATCAAGATACCACCTTGATAGCCCTGCTTATAACGTTCAATCGATTTCAAAGCTGTTTCCATCTCTTTTTTACGGGCAAACCAAAATTCGGAGCTAAAATTATGTTTCCGTAAAAATAATTGATTATAATAAAATGGAAGACTTTCTTTTACTTTCTTTTTCACCGATAACTCTTCGTTAAGATTCAGTAAATCATCGACATCTGTATAACCAACTCCGTTTTCTTTTTTTAGATTTTGTGCTAAAATAATAGCCTCACTTTGTCGATACCAAAACTGATCGACTTGTTTAAAAACAAACTTTTTTGTTGTAGAATAATATTTTTTAAGGAATGTAAATTTTTTTCGATTTTCTTGTTTAGAGATGTATTGTTCTAAGTTTTGTGCTATTTTAGAAACAGAATAGACTGTTAGTTTATTTATTATTGCATTTTCTCGATTTGCGACCAAATCAGAGAAATTTTCTATTTTTTTGTCTATTAATATAATTTCTTCTTTAATTTTTTCTCTTTCGCCATCAATAAATTCAATATTTCGTGATAGAGGATTATTTTCATTATTCAATATTTTTCCTGAATCATCATGTACACTAAACATAATTAGTCGCATTATATTTTGTACCATACCACTTGATTCTTGCAACTTAACAGGCATTTGCTCCATTATTTCAAGTATTGGTTCTAAAAATTCTTCACGAACTAAATAATCTAACAATTTTTTCACAGAAATATTTAATATTTCAACATCTTCATACTGTACTTCTGTTAATTGATTGAATGATTCATCACTCATAATATCAATTTTATCAGGAAATTTCTTAAATAAATCAGTAATATCTACACTAATATTCGTCGATAATTCATTTAATAATACAAAAAGTGCACTTTCCTCAAAATCTTGAGATAATACAGGATTAAAAATAATATCTTTTTTTGACTGAATTTCTAAATTATAATTTCCGAGATAAAGGTCTAAATTATTTAATGGTTCATAAGCATATTTATGAAATATCTCATGCATTTTAAAATTTATTTGTTTCGATATTTCAAGCAAATTATTCTCAAAAGTTAATAATAATAATTCTATAATTTCCTCATTATAAAGAAGATTTTGATTGTTTTTCCATAATAAAGGAACTTTATTTATTTTTCTTATTAATTCGATTTCTTGTTTTCTGGTGTTTTTTTGTTTTGGAATTATCTTATTTGCATTCAAATGTTTAGCAATATTTCCTATTTCAGTAATATTATCAGATATTTTT
>JAOZTL010000254.1 GCA_029942205.1 Bacteroidales bacterium
AGTAAAAATACGCCTATCAAAGTTGCAATAAATACTTGTTGAAATTCGGATAAGTGTTTGTTTCGATTGGGATAATCGTAAGCTCCCGAGAAAGTGTAAATAATTAACCAAAATAGAGGAATGAGCAATAATCCACTCAAAAATTTATTTGCATATTCTATCGAGAACGAAAAACTCCATTCTACGTTTTCAATATAAATTTTACGATACGAAAAAAATAAAAACCATGCAATTGTCGAATTTATAAGATCAGACAAAATATATAATAAAGTGATTTTTTTAGAAAAATTCATACAATAATACGAAAGCTAAATTATCAATTATACATTATTCATTATCCATTAAATTTAGGTCTTCGACCTTTTTTATCTGATTTACGCTTTATTGAATAATAATATCCAGCAAAATCGATGAAATCTGAATTTATTCAAATATACACTTTTTTGTTTAATTATGGATAATAAAAATACATTTAAAAAAACAGTCATCAAAATCAATAAGCTTAGTTTATTGATTTTACTTGATTAATCGCTTAACAATTAAGTCTATACCGAAAAGCATAATCGATTTATGATTCTTTATTGCATTTTAAATATTTTTTCACTACATTTGTTTTGAGGCATATTCTTAATTTAATCAAATATTTGTTGAAAATAGACTTCTAATTTTTTTAAGTATTGCTACTTTAAAATTAAAAAAAATCCAATCGGTTTAGTTTATGAAAAAAGAAAATTTACTAGATATTGAATTATTTAAAGAGATTAATCAACGCAATACACATCACACATCACACAATTCACTATGTTTATATAAATAAATTAAAACTTAAAAAATAGAGCGTAAACTAGTTTTCTAAGTTCAGAAATCACCAATTTTTAAATTCTAAGAAAACAAGCTACAAAATTACTGAATCTTAATATAGATCTGGTATGTTTGTGCTATATAATATAGCGTGGGTTGTACTTGTTTAGAATATGGCGTTTGGTGATGCCTTGAACTTGATAAGTTCTTCAGCCTGCGCTTCTTTTTTGTATAAAATTTGCAATTGGCTGTTTGCAACTAAACCCAAACAGTATGAGCAGAACAGTACAATTAATTAGCAGTTTGTTAATTTTCGGATTAATTACTACTCTCGGAGTATTCTATTTCTATAAACTTTCTACTTAAAGACTAGAGAAAAGAACAAAAGAAATAGAACGTATTGAAAGTCACAGTTACACAAGAGATAACTGTGAACAATATGCACTGATAGCAGAAGAAAGTGGTTGGTTTCCTTGCTTAAAATGTGGATATAAGGATAGTATTTACCTGCATGAAGATGAAGTATGGAAATATGGAAAAACCTGTAATGGAGAAAACATAAGATATTCAAATGGTTTACCCGCCAAAAAGCTAACTTATGAAATAGAATTTGAAGGAACAGAAGAGGAATGTTTAATTGAAGAAAAGAAAAAAATATACAATTATCCTAAATTACCAGAATGCAGAAAGCGAAATTTTACATTAATCCGTCCATCTGGCAACAAAATTGATAGATAGTTCAATGATCTTTTTAAATAAACAAGTCTAATAAGATTTACAAAACCAGATAAGCAATGGAAACATTAAATTTCACAGCAGCATATCATAAAGAAATAAGAGAAAAAGTACGCATGTACAAAGAGCTTAAACCGTTATTTTAACATATTAATATAAAAGAATACACAAACTCGTTTGATGAGATAACTGTTATTTTTCAAGCATTTAATCCTGAAAGCAAATCACGAATAGCTAAGGAATATAAAAGAATGCGCAGAAAAACCAGAACCCTCGAATTGTATTTTGTACTTGATTATGAGCGTATAATGCAAGGTACAGATAAGGAAAACTTGCAGAATATAAAAGATGTTTTTATGGAAGGCTGCAAAACGTTCTTAAAAGAAATGAAGAATTTTGATTGGGATAGTTTTGAAAAAGAACTAGCTCCAGCAATACAATCAGCAATAGCTTGACGAGAAAATATCGAAGACGACATCGTCAGAGGATGACTTTTATTATATCTGCGTAAGCAGCATTAAAAAGGCGAAGACCTTGGCAAAAAAAAAGTGTGCTTCCAGAATAACTCTCCTTCCGCACACTTATACCAAGTTGTTTTTAATCTTTGTCGAAGTTTTTAGTCCATGTCGTCAAAATCAGAGTTCATGTCGTCGCCACCACGTCCGTTTTTATTTCTCGATTGCTTGTAGTTATTGATCTTATAAGCCAATCCTAAAGTAATAACTTGCCCTTCACGTTGCATTTGGTTGTGCGAATAGAAGGTTGGTGAATCTACGGTGAACTCATGGCGTGAGGTATTAAAAATATCACGCACTTGTAAAGTAACGGTCATTCGGCGTTTCATAAAATCCTGACGAAGTGCCAAACTGCTGAAGAACATTGCTTCACGCTCGCCTTGTGCCGTAACGGATGGTCCTGAATAGAATCCACTTAGCTGCAAACGAGTATTCATTCCAAATTTAAAGGTTGTATTGGCACGGGCATTCCATGCAAGGCTTTCTTGTGTTACGCTTTCAGCATCAATTGTTCCATTGAGTCCGTATTGGAAAAAGTTTCCGCTCAAGTTCATGTTCCACCATTTGTATAACTGCATGTTAGCCATTAGTTCCATACCATAAGCGTAATCTGAATCTAAGTTTTCGTAAGTATTATACACCACATTGTTATCACCAAGAATACGTATGCGAGTCATTTTTCCTATTGTTTTGCGATAGTACGTTTCAAAAGAGATAAAGGATGGACCTAATCTTTTTTGATAATTCAATTCGTAAGAGTTGGTATATTCTGGTTCCAGATTTGGATTACCAATGCGCACATTCAATGGATCCGAATAATTAGGGAATGGGTTTAAGTTACGATCTCTTGGGCGACGAATCCGTCGGCTATAACTCGCTTGTAGCTGCTGCTGTGCAGGTAATTTCTTTGATAGGTGTAGGCTTGGGAAATAATCAAACCGATCAATTGTATAACTTTCATTTGTGGTTATTTGTTTGATTTCCCGATCGGTATACTCTAATCGCATTCCTGCCATAAAGCTTAATCCCATAAATTCATTGGCAAAAGTACTGTAAACCGATTGGATATTACGATACGATTCTAGCTCGTTGCTTTTCGTCAAATCATTGATCCATGAGTCGGTAGCGGCTTCATAATCTGAGAATACATAATCTGCCGTGCTTGATTCATAACGAAATTGGTATCCTGCTTCCAGTTTGCCTGTTATCCCAAAAGGCTTGGTGTAATCTATGTTTCCTCGCAATTGGTTGCGGATGCTATTTGTGTTACTGGTTTGTAATTGAGGCGAAATGTCGTTTTGTATATAATCAGAAGTTGCATCGTACATGAATAAGTCATCGGAAGTAACTCCTGTGCGGCTAGCGTAATAAGCCGAAGCTAATAATTCGTGTCCTGCTTGGTCAATATTGTGTTTTAAATTCCAGTTTAGTTTATAATAATCGCCTCCATTTCCGATGATTCCTTCGGTCAAGTAATACAAGTTTTGGTAAAGAGGATTAATGCGCAATGGATCGGCATAATCGTGATAGCTAGACGATGCTTCACGTGAGAAATCACGTGTTCCGTAATCGCCAGCAAGTGTCATGGTTGTGTTTTCGCCTAAAAATAAATCAAAACCGCCTTTGAATACTTGTCCGCCAAAGCTCATCAATCGGTTTCCTGTCATATCCAAGTTCACGACAGAGTCAGTATAAATAGCTTTTCGCTCTTGGCTGTTCTCCATTGTCATGTTGTAGTCTCGGTATTCGTATCCAGCAAAAATATTAATTTTATCGCCACGAAAATTCAACAGCACATCGCCTTTGTACTTATCGCCTGTTCCTGCCGATAGGTTCACGATTCCATTAAATCCGAGTTTCTTTTGTTTCTTGGTAACGATATTGATAATCCCCGACATGCCTTCTGGGTCGTACTTTGCCGAGGGGTTGGTGATGATTTCTATCTGTTCTATCGTGCTGGATGGAATTTGTTGTAATGCTTCGCTGCCTTCCAGCACCGTTGGGCGACCGTCGATAAGTACTGTAAAATCTGAGCTTCCACGCATGGTTACGTTTCCTTCGATGTCTACATTTACCGATGGTACGTTTTCGAGTACGTCTACTGCGCTTCCGTTAGATGCTTGTATGTTTTGACTAACGTTTACTACTTTTTTGTCTATTTTATAATCAATCTGCGCTCGGTCGGCAACTACTCGCACTTCGTCCAAATCCTGTGAAACCACTCGAAGCGTTATCGAACCAATATTTGCCACTTTGGCACGTGGATTAACCATGATGCCTGATTTGCTATTTTTCTCGAAACCAATAAAATCGGCTACTAAATAATATTTTCCATATTTTAGCTTATCCAGCACAAATTCGCCTTTGCCATTACTCATATTTCCTGTAACGAGCGATGAGTCACGCATTCGATACAAAGCAACATTTGCATATTCGACTGGATTGCCTAATTCATCAATTACTTTTCCAATTATTTTGCCATCGGCTGGCATGTTTTCACGAGAGTGCTGTTGTGCATTGCTCATACTCCCAAATAATAATGTGAGTATTAATAATACTGTGTTGAGTTGTTTCATTGTTTGTTGTTTTATAAAATATACATTATAATAGAAAAAATAGAGTGAACAAAGATAGAAAAAAAACAGATCACATTACACTCCTTCCTGTTTGGTAAATAAGACTCACTCTTTTCAAAATAGTTTAATGAGTATCGTATAAAAAAATGGAATTTGTGATAGAATAGATCGACGGATTTGTTAATTAACAGTGAATAAACTAGTTGCTTTTGTTTTAATAAAGCTATCTGTATGATTGTTTTTTGGATTGAGCTCATTATTTGATAATAATGGTTGATAAAATAAAAAAACCATCGCAGCTGCTGTATCAACAGCCGCTACGATGGTGAGCAAGGTCAAAAAAACTTTCGTGAGAGATTAAGAATGGAGCATGTAATCTTTGTACTTGCTTGGCGATTCGTATCGCCAAATCATTTTCCCGATCTCTGCAAAATCTGTGAGCATGTTTTGCAATTCCACTCCTTTAGTCAAGCGATTGTCTTTTGCTTCTTCTCGCAATTGGCGAGCTTCATTTACGTCGATCAACGCCTGCTTGTAGCTTACTGCACGTTCGTTCAGCTCGTCCAAATCCGATTGGTGGATGTTTCTACGAGCAAGTTCCGACAGATCTTCGGCTAGCATTAAGCTCAGATTACTACACATGAAAAGCAAGT
>JAOZTL010000255.1 GCA_029942205.1 Bacteroidales bacterium
TGAAATTTTGAGCTATTTTTTTTAAAAGTCACTACTTTTATACGCCATCAATAAAATAGAAACTAAAAATATAATCAAACTTGCGATCGTTTTTGTAGGAAAAGAACCTTATATAAAAGGATCGACAAAATGAATCATTTAAAAAATAGCAGATGAAGAAAATAAACTTATTATTACTTGTTATATTACTTTCTACTTTTTCTTATGGGCAAAGCCGCCGTTCTACGGTGAATTGGATGAGCTTGGCTGTAAAAGCTGGTGGTGGAATATCGGCACTAAATAATTCTGACATTGGCAACGATATTAATACCTCGTTGGATTATTTGTCGCCTATCAAGACTTATGGACTACGCTTTGGACTCACGCATGGCGATTATGTGGGGCTTTCGTTCGAGGGATTAAAAACAAACTTTACACAACGCTACAACATCGCTTCGCCAACGGCATACACCAAAACTACCTCGTTTGTAGCTAGCGAGCTCGGCGTGTTTTTGCGTTATACGGGCGATTATGGCTTTTATGCCGAGTTTGGTCCTAAAATAACTAGCCTTGACAGTATCGTGGAAGATAACTCGGTAACAGGTAATTTTTTCCCCACAGATAATTTGAATGAGAAATACAACACTAAGTATAAAAGTTTGATCTTAGGAGTTGGATTTTCTGCCATGCGTACCCAAAGAGTTACCATTACGCTTGGTGTACGAGGTAGCTATGCGTTGGATGATGTTACGCTGGACGATTACTCGGTGATGAACGACGGTATTTATACGCCTGATTATTTACCTATTGCCGAAACTCGCCCATTTTCCTTACAAATCATGGTAGAGCTTAATTACTTTTTTGCGTTTTGGGGCGATGCCAGTTGCGGACGTGGGCGTATCATGTTTTTTCAATAGATATTTGACCTTTTTTGATGTTACTTGCATGAAAAGTGCTGATTTCATTAATAATGTGCAAGTAACATCAAAAAGCACGAAGTGCTATTTGTCTTTCATTTTAAACAGCGTTTCTTTTTCTGCACTACTCAGGCTTTCGTAGCCCGATTTGGATATTTTATCCAGAATCTTGTCAATTTCGGCTTGTGATGCTATTTTGGACTGATTAAATTCCTTGTCTGATTTCGGGTCTTGGCGTGCTTGCTTGTTGCGTTGCACTTTCATATTCGATTTCTTACTGAAAAGTGAGAATAAACTATCCATGATACGCCCAAAGCCTTGGCTGATGTCGTTTCCTTTTTGCATTTGCATTCCAAACCAATAGCCTAGCATGGCGCCACCCAAGTGCGTAATATGCCCGCCTGCATTGTTGGTGGATGCAATGCTCAATAAATCGAGTACGACCGAGAATAAAGCAATGTACTTCAGTTTGATTGTTCCGAGAAATAGCAAGCGCATGCTCATGTTGGGTTTGTATGATGAAATGCCCACCACCACAGCCATTACGGCTGCCGATGCGCCTAATGCTTGCGAGCCTGCTACTTCTGGTGCAAAAACAGGCAACAAGTTGTATGCAACGATGTAAAGCAATGCCCCGAATATGCCGCCTAGCAAGTACACATTTAACAATTGCTTGGGACGTAGAAATTGTAAAAATATTTTTCCGAACCAGAACAACCAAAGCATATTAAAAAGAATATGCATAAAGTCTTTGTGCAAAAACATGTAGCTGAAGAGTGTCCAGAAACGAAACAGAAATGTTTTCGGATCGGCAGGCACGGCTAGCCAATCGATGAGGCTATCGAATGGTGCGGGATTGCCGCCCAAGAATAGAACCAAAGCAATCAGATTGACCGTTACGTAAACTGCTGTATTTAGGTATATTAGCTTGATAAGAGTAGTACCTTTGTTGAACGATTGTTTTATTTCGTTTATGATATCCATTTGTTTGTTTTTTTATTATTCCATAATTTGATTAAAATAAATCCAAAGATCATCCCGCCTAAGTGAGCAAAATGTGCCACATTGTCGCCTGCTTCATTTGCAAAGCCTGTGTATAGTTCTATTGCTCCATAAATAATGACAAAATACTTGGTTTTGATCGGAATGGCAAAATATAAGTAAATGACTGAATTGGGAAACATCATCCCGAATGCAAGTAAAATACCAAAAACAGCACCCGATGCACCCACGATGGTGGGCGCATTCATGTAGTCGATGCGGTACTGTTGCATAAATTCAATCGAATTGCGAAGTGCTGCACTTGGGTTGCTGGTCAATAAATTGTTATATTCCTTATAAAAACTCATGTAATGGTTTTGTGATTCGATAGAAACAATCTGAAAATTGGACGATTGCATAAAATCAATAAAGGCTTGGTTGCTTGGCGAGGCAATGTATTCATCGATAGCCGATAGGATAGGCGACATCTCAAAATAAAGAACTACCGCATGAATCAATACTGCGCCAACTCCTGTTACAAAGTAGTAAATCAAGAAGCGCTTGGGACCCCAAATGTTTTCGAGTGTGTTGCCAAACATCCACAGCGCAAACATGTTGAATAGAATATGCGAAAAATCGTGGTGCATGAATAGGTAAGTGATAAGCTGGTAGGGGCGAAAGTCTTCTGCTCCGATGTAGTGCATTCCCAAAAGAGCATTTAGGTCGATGCCCATACTCTTTTCTAAAGTTGCATAGCCTAAAAAAAATAAACCATTGATGATTAATAAGTTTTTGATAATAGGAGGGAGCATTTTGAAGCCTCCTGGTCTGTATTGTTGTTCCATTTTTAGTCGTTCATTCGTTTTTTATTCGTCTATAAGTAATCTCAAGTAGATAGAAAACCTGCCTGCGTAAGACCTACAAGAATCGTTTTTCAATTTCTTCTTTGTTCATTATTGATACGATGGTTTTGCCATCGGGCGAAAAATTGGGCGTATAGCAAGCAAATAGTTTGTCTATCAATTGTTGCATTTCCAATACAGATAAATTTTTGCTATAACTAATGGCTGCCGATTTTGCCAATGCCTGCGCCACTTTTTCGTTTATTTCGTTGGTGGCAGATTGTTGCGTATTTTTATAATTTTCAATTAAAGATTCTATTAGTGAAACAGGGTTCTCTCCCGTCAATTCAGCAGGAACGCCCAGTATGCTAATGGAGTTTTTACTTAATTCGTTGATGTCGAAGCCAATGTGCTGTAAATCGGGGAGCATTTCACGAAAAATGGAAAAGTCGCCAGCGTCCAGATCCATCGAGCTAGGGAATAAACTTTGTTGGGTACTCGATTGCTGTTCGTTGAGAAGGTGCATGAAATGCTCAAACAGAATCCGCTCGTGTGCCCGTTGTTGATCGATAATCATTAAGCCTGATTTGACAGGCGTGAGAATGTATCGGTTTTTTATTTGTACAAACTTGCTTTGCGACTGCGTATTATCATCAAAATTCAAGCTACTTTGTTGGGTTTCTGTTTGTGGTGCTTGATCGAAATTGTTGTACAACTGTTCCCAGCCTTCGGTATCGGTTTTGTGGTGTTGGGGGTACTGGTTGCTATTGTGCTTTTTGTCTTCAGCAAATGGGTTGTAGGTAGGGTCAAGCTCGATGCTTGGAAGCTGAGCCGTTTTGTTTTTGTCCAAAACGGGGATATTCAGTTGATCCGTTTGTTCAAAATCCAGCGATGGCGTAATGTTAAATTTGCCGAGAGCCTCTTTGATGGATGCACGGATGATTTGAAAAATGGCGTTTGCTTCTTCAAACTTAATTTCTGTTTTGGTCGGATGAATATTAATATCGATACTCGCAGGATCGACTTCGATAAATAAGAAATAAAGCGGATATTGATCGTTTGCCAGTAGTTTGTCATAAGCCAAGCTCACGGCTTTGTGAAAATATGGATGCCGCATGTAGCGTTCGTTTACATAAAAGAACTGCTCGCCAGCCTTCTTTTTTGCATATTCGGGTTTTCCGATGTAGCCTTTTATTGTTACGATTGATGTTTCGACATGAATAGGCGTGAGGCTGGGGTTGAGGTTTTTGCCGAATAAGTGTAGAATGCGTTGGCGGCGGTTTTCGCTTGGTAACTTATAGAGCTGGTCGTTGTTGTGATACAGCGATAAGCCCACCGATGGGTTGGCAAGTGCAATGCGTTGAAACTCGGTGATGATGTGTTTCAGTTCCGTATTGTCGCTTTTCAGAAACTTCCGACGTGCAGGTACGTTATAAAATAAATTTTTGATACTGAAATTACTGCCATTCGGGCAGCTAGCAGCTTCTTGTGTCTCCACTACCGAGCCATTGATTTGGATGTGTGTGCCCAATTCTTCGGTAGCTTGTCTGGTGAGCAAATCCACGTGTGCAATGGCGGCAATCGACGCTAGAGCCTCTCCTCGAAATCCCATCGTGCGGATGGTAAACAAATCATTAGCGGCACGTATTTTGGACGTGGCGTGCCGTTCAAACGCTAAACGTGCATCCGTTTCGGACATGCCCTTGCCGTTGTCGCTTATTTGTATCAGGCTTTTGCCTGCATCTTTGATGTGGATTTTTATTTCGGTGCTTTCGGCATCAATGGCGTTTTCTACCAGCTCTTTCACCACAGAGGCAGGGCGTTGAATTACTTCACCTGCGGCTATTTGGTTGGCGACAGAGTCGGGTAGTAACTGAATGATGTCGGACATGATGCGTGTTTTTTAGATCAGAACAACAATTTTACTACACAGATTGTTCCATCTTGTGTCGTCTGCTATTTTGGCAGTTTTTAGTGATTCCTTCATTTGTATTACTCCTAATGTGGGCAGCAATCAAATTAACTGAATAACAGATAATAAGCCACCCAAAAAAGAACCGCTACAATGGCGATGAGGCGAATATTGGCATTTCTGTTGGCTTGTTGTGTTGCTCGAATGCCTGTCAGTGGGCGTTGAAACTTGCCTTTGATGTTGCTACCATTGGCTTTTTGTGCCTTTTCTGCGTCGATTTCACTTTTTATTACTTTTACGCGGTTTTCTAGTTCTTCTTTTTCTGCATTGTAGTAGCGTGTATGAAACGAAAACTGCTTGGGTTGTGCCGAACGGAATAACGAAGGTAGTGCCATAACGATTTGTTTTTTGATACAAAGATAGAATATTTTTTTGGAATAAAATGCAAGGAACATTTAAGCTTGCTCATAAAAAGTCAAAGGATGACTAGGTTAATTCTTCTTTAGGAACGCAAATTCAATTAGTAAATTCAACTTTCTTAGGAATACGAGATTCTTTATTGTATCTTGTGCACTTAAGTACATGACAAAAAATTGATGGCGTATAAAAGTAGTGACTTTTAAAAAAAATAGCTCAAAATTTCATA
>JAOZTL010000256.1 GCA_029942205.1 Bacteroidales bacterium
AAAACAGGGTTTTTATTCATAAAAACAATACTTCCTTAATTCTCTTCTATTTTTTCGGGAGATTCATTGAAAACAACTTTTTTTCGTAACTCAAAATCGTCTCCTAAATATTTCTTACGTACTTCTGGATTGCTTGCCAAATCCTCTGCAGATCCTTCTTCCAGTATTCTTCCTTCGTATAGTAAGTAAGCTCTGTCGGTAATAGATAATGTTTCATGTACATTATGATCGGTTATGAGTATACCGATATTTTTATCTTTCAGCTTGGATATGATCTGCTGAATGTCTTGAACAGCAATCGGGTCTACGCCAGCAAAAGGCTCATCGAGAAGAATAAATTTAGGGTCTAAAGCTAATGCTCTAGCAATTTCGGTACGTCGGCGTTCGCCACCAGAAAGCTGTATACCAAGGCTTTTCCTTATTTTTTGTAAGCCAAACTCGTCTAGTACAGATTCCAAGCGTTCGGCTTGTTCTTTTTTACTGAAGTTTGACATTTCTAGTACAGCTTTTATGTTATCTTCGATACTTAGTTTGCGAAAAACAGAAGATTCTTGAGCCAAATAGCCTATTCCTTTTTTAGCTCGTTTGTATACAGGTAATTTTGTAATCAGTGTGTCGTCCAAATATACTTCGCCACCATTGGGGCGTATAAGCCCTACAATCATATAAAAAGAGGTTGTTTTTCCTGCTCCATTAGGTCCTAATAATCCTACAATTTCACCTTGATTTACTTCAATAGAAACGCCTTTTACTACGGTGCGCTTTCCATATTTTTTTATAATCTCGTTGGTGTATAACTTCATAATTAGATAAAATAGTCGTGTGCTTATTGGCTACAAAGATATACTAAACCACCATCAAAAAGAAATATTTTATATTCCGTATTTTGATAGTGCTTTAATATTAGTGTTATATCAAGAAAAATACATCGTTTTATGTGTTTCTAAGATATTTCATCATAATATCTTAAGACAAAACTACTCTCTACTTTTTAATCTTAAATACCGAAATTAACTCTCTAAGTTGCTCGGCTTGTGAGGATAGTTGTTCTGCCGAAACGGACATTTCTTCGGCCGATGCCGAGTTGTTGTTGGTAATATCCATTAATTGCTGCATGGCTTGATTGATACTTTCCACGCCATTTTGTTGTTCAAGACTGGCATACATGATATTTTCTACATATTTAGCACTTTTAGCAATTTCGGGAATCAATAGTTGCAATTTTTCACGTGCAATTTGAGAAATACCTTGCCCTGATAGCGAAATCTGCTCTATTTCTTCGGATGCAATTTTTGTTTTATCGGCAAGTTTGCGAATTTCCTGTGCAACCACCGCAAATCCTTTTCCTGCTTCGCCCGAGCGTGCGGCCTCGATGGCAGCATTGATAGAAAGAATGTCTGTTTTGTCTGCAATTTCAGAAATCACCGAGATACGTTTATTAATCGTCAGTGTGGATTCTATCATTTCCTCAAAAATTTTATGACTTTCCTCCATTTCTGTAGTCGATTGGTTGGCAATTTTAGATGTATCTACCGCTTTTTCTGTATTAGAAGCAATGGTCGATAACATTTCTTCCATCGAGCTGGCTATTTCCTCGGTAGTACCTGCTTGCGACGATGCACGTTCAGAAATATTTAATGCCGTAACTCCTAATTGTTCGCTGGCAGCGAGTACCGTTTTGGATGTTTCGTTAATACTACTAACTATTTCTCTCAAGTTGTTATTAATCAAATCAATGGAATGATAAAGTGTACCCATTTCATCTTTCCGATCATCGTTTATTTGAAAGTTAATCTCTTTATTTGATATTTTATCCAAATAAGAGACAGTCTTTTTTATCGGATTTATAATGGATTTCTGAACAAAATAGCTAACAATTATAAATATAAGAACCCCGATAATATTTATTATTAAATTAATCTGTTTTAGGCGATCATAATTATTTTCAATATCTCGAAAATGCAATTCTGCTTGCTCTTTACTGCTGACTTCGAGTACTTTGATCAAGCTATCCACCAAATTGTACTGCGTAATCATTTGTGTGATTTTAGGGCTGAGTTCTTCCGAAAAGTCTCCGTCGATCATTGCCACACTCACCTCGCGGGCATTGGTGTAATAGTCGGTATAGATAGAAGTGATACTGTCTGCCAAGCTACTGGCTTCGGCTTTTTCATTTAATAACACACATAGATTCGAAATATTTTCAGATAAAGTATCAGCGTCCTCTAACTTAAACTCATCGGCAGAAGCCACAGCCCCTTGTAGGGTGTGCTGCACGGTCGAAAGTTGCGTTTTTAATTGGATACTTAATTCGATATTTGGCAAATAAATCTCTTCCGTTTTTTTCAGCAAACGTTTGTTTTTAGTCTGTAAACTAAGTGACGTAAAATAGACAACTGAAAATATAAAAACAAACAATACTGGGAAAATAAGAACTTTATATTTAATTTTTAAATTATTTAACATAACTTTATTATTAAGTGTTGGAACGAAAAAAAAGCATCAGCTTATTCTTATATTTAATAATATAATATAGATCGAAAACTTTACAACACTTCGTTAAATTTATAATTAACAATGAATAATTGATAATTATTTTACTGATAAACAGTAGCTTGCGAATGCTAATATCCAAATAAATATTTATCACTTATCAATCTGGCTATTAAGCAATTACAGAAAAACTTAACGAACTATTGAAACTTTAAGTAGCTACATATAATTAAACGATATTTTTAAAATCACGTGTAAGTTATTGATAGTAATAAATTTACACAAGTATGTAAGCAACATTAAATAGCAAGAAGTGCTTATTTAATGTTTATCACCTTCACGCCTGTAGCTTTTGTTTTGTTTGATATATAGCCAATGGCTCCTTGGTGTGTTTTTACGTATTGAATCACTGCTTGGTCGTTGTTTTTTTCAGATGGTGGTGATGCTTTGCCAGCAAATACCGACTGTTGCCAAAATGCCCGAACTTGACTAACGCTTTTGCGGTGAATTTCTTTCGAGAATGAAATTCGCACCGAGGATCTGGAGCTCAAATCGACAGGATATACTCTTTTCTTATCAGGCCATCTAGTTTTTCGCTTCAATAAATATGCCGATACTTGTTTTTTGCTTAAATTTGCTGTTGTATTGGAATTATGAACGATTATTTTATATTGTTGTGCTGATACCACGAAGCTAAAGCCAATGAGCATCCAGATGGTTATAAGGAATATTCGGTATGTTGTTTTCATAAGATTGATATTTAGTAGAAACTAAGGTCTTCGACCTATTTAATGTTGTTTACACAATTCTGTAAATCGGTATTATTCAGTAAAATACGATTTTTTAATTGTCCAGTTAATTTTGTTCTCCTAAGATTGAAGACCTTAGAAAGAATAGACAGCAGATAATTGGAACACATCGAAATCATCGACATATTCTTGCAAATAACGATGATATTCTAGTTTTAAAGTTGTCTCAAAAAACGGACGATAGTTGAGTCCAAAGCTCGTACGTGTCCAGGTTTTCATACGCCCATTGATGACTTCTACTTTGGTGTATGGTGTTAATTTGTTTATGGTGTAGCTTATTTCACCATAATACAGCTCTACAACATAAGAATCAAAGTTTTGTGTGTCGTTAGGTGTTTCTGTTCCTCCCCAAGCGGATAACTTCATTATTAAGTTATTGGAATTAAGAATAAAGTTTATGCCATAATGTATCAATTCAATGTCTGTTTCAACAATTGTTGTCGGATCTATAAACGTATTTAACGTTTCTATGCTATAAAAGCCAGCAACACCAATTTTTGCAATATCGCCCATTTCGAGGCATAGTTTGCCGCCAGTACCAAAAAATTGAGGATATTCTCCATCATCTTCATTGTCAAATTTTTCGACCATTGTGTTTACTTGTTGGCTATTCTCGCTCATGTACAGCCCATCACGACCAAAAAAACCGAGTATGCCAGCTTCTTGCCGAGTCATTTTTGTATATTGTCCACCCAACAGCTGATAGCAAACAGCTAATGTTGAATTTAATGGTGCACGTCCTGATATAACTATTCCGTTTATATTTAAAGGAAAAACAACATGATTGGTAATAAATACGGGTAAGGCAATACCTATATTCATAGGAGCATAGTATTGCGAATTGGCAGGATGTAGAGGCAGAAGAAACCGTCCTGCTTTTAGCTTGAATGCTTCGTTAAATGTCCACTCGGCACTCATTTCTGCAATTATCTGATCCCAAATCAGATTTGGTTTATATGTCATTACCGAATTGATTTTAAGCTTCTCAAGTGGTCGTAAAGACGTTAATACACTTGCTTCTCCAATATTTAGTCCATAATTATTACCTTTTATTTCTTCAAATACGGGTAAATTATGAATATATTCGCTATTTAATGCGAAGTAGCCTGTTGTGAAGATTTCCGTTTTCCATTCTTCTGCTTCTTGTGCAGAAGCTAGATGGAATGTTAAACTTAAAATTGCAATTAAAAGTGTCGTTTTTTTCATAATTGTTCGTTTTAGAAAAATGTTATTCTACTTCAAAGATAGGGAAAAAACAAAAGAGAAATAAAAAAACATGTTTTAAAACATAAAAAATATATAATCATTTGATAAAGAGTTATTTTGCTAATTCAAAGAAGATGAATTAGCAAACTTGTTAGCGCAAGGCACATCAAAAAGGTCGAAGATCTCGAATCGTCCGTAGGACATTCGAGCGTTTGGACTAGGAGAAACGATTGACGCATCACTACTTTCGAGAAGAGCGGAAATAAAAAAGAGCTTTCGCTTTGTATAAGCACTGCGCACATGTATTTAGATTGAAATTAATTATTTAGTTACGTTTTTTTTTATATTAAAAACAAGATTTGTATGTGCTTGAATGGAGTGCCATTGTTATAGAATGGAGAGGCAATTCGGTAGAGAGAAGAGCCATTTCTGCAGATGAATGCACCAATGACGTACTTGCATGTCTTTTTGATGAAAATAAAAGAATCTCTTATTTATTTAACCCGACTTGCGTATTTTTTCCCGAAAAAATGCGCAAGTCGGGTAACGTTAAACTCTAATTTTTACATAAAAGAAAATGGAAATAATTATAACAGCAATTCAGTATACTTTATTATCATTCTGTTGGCAACTTTGTTATATATGGTTCTTTTCCTACAAAAACAATTGGAACTCTTTTTATTTTATCTAATTCTATACGATGAGCAAGTAGTGTTTTGTAATATTTTTTTCGTTCTATTTGCTCTAATGCTTCAT
>JAOZTL010000257.1 GCA_029942205.1 Bacteroidales bacterium
ACTCACTAAATCAAACATTCGACCAGGTGTAGCGACCAAAATATCAATTCCTCTAGTCAGTTTTTCTATTTGCGGATCTTGCTCTACACCACCAAAAATACCTATTGTTTTTACATTGGTATGCCGCTCCAATAATTGAAAAACTTCGTTTATTTGTATTGCTAACTCTCTGGTGGGCACCATTATAATACATTTAATGCCTTCAGTTCGTTTGCTTGCTTTTCGTCGATGCAGCATATCAATCACTGGAATGGCAAAAGCTGCCGTTTTGCCTGTACCCGTTTGTGCTATTGCCAATACATCTTCTCCTTTTAGTATCGGTGGTATCGATTTGTATTGAATATCAGTAGGTTTAACAAATCCTAATTCTGAAATATTACGCTTTATTTGTTCCGAAAAATTATAATTTTCAAATCTCATAGAATATTTTATCTTTTATCTAAGGTCTTCGACCTATTTGATGTTGCTTACGCAATTCTGTAAATACCGACGATTAGCACAGTATATAACTATAAATAGCTGATTTAATGAAAAGAAAGTAACCTTTTCTTAACGTAATTTCCATTCAAAGCCGTCTTTTTTGTCTTTTATTTCAAACCCGATTGCCGACAATTCATTTCTAATTTTATCCGATAACGCAAAATCCTTATTTGCTTTTGCTTCCATACGCATAGTAAGCATTAAATCAACGACTTTGCCTAAAACTTCATCGTCATTTTTTTGCGTATCTTCTTCCACTAAGCCTAAAATATCAAAAATAATCTCCGAATAAAATGTTTTTAATTCTTGTAAATCTGTCGCACTCAAGCTCTCATCGCCTGCGTACACTGAATTTATCATTCGTACACCATCAAATAAATGAGCAAACAAAATAGGTGTATTAAAATCGTCATCGAGTGCAGCAAAGCTTTTTTGTTTAATTTCGCCAACATTTACTGTTGATTTTTGGGCTACTTTGATTTTATCTAAACGAGCAAAACCATGAAATAAGCGTAACATCCCCTTTTCAGCGGCTTGCAACGCTTCGTTTGAAAAATCAAGAGGCTTCCGATAATGCGATAACAAAATAAAAAAACGAATAACCATCGGACTATAAGCTTGCTCAAGTAATTTATGATCGCCTAAAAATAACTCATCTAAAGTAATAAAATTGCCAAGTGATTTACCCATCTTCTTGCCATTTATCGTTATCATATTGTTGTGCATCCAATACTTAACGGACTCCTGACCATTTGCTGCTGTTGATTGTGCTATTTCGCACTCGTGATGTGGAAAGAGCAGATCCATGCCGCCTCCATGAATATCAAATTGTTGTCCTAAGTATTTGGTACTCATCACCGAGCATTCGAGATGCCAACCAGGAAACCCATCACTCCATTTCGATGGCCAACGCATGATATGCTCTGGCTTTGCTTTTTTCCAAAGTGAAAAATCGAAGCTGTTTTTTTTATCTTTCTGCCCATCAAGTGATCGTGTATTGCTGTATAAATCTTCGATTATTCGTCCAGAAAGCTTTCCGTAATTATGCTTTTTATTGTATTTTTCAACATCAAAATAAACAGAACCATCCACTTCATAAGCAAATCCATTCTCCATGATTTGGTCAATCATTGCTTGCTGCTCAATAATATGCCCCGATGCACTTGGCTCTATACTTGGCGAAATAGTATTTAACTGTTTCATATTATCATGATACCTATTCGTATAGTATTGCACAATCTCCATTGGTTCAAGCTGTTCCAATCGTGCTTTTTTAGCTATTTTATCGTCGCCATCGTCGCCGTCATTCACCAAATGCCCTACATCTGTAATGTTTCGGACATAGCGAACTTTATAGTCTAAATATTGCAAATACCTGAAAACCAAATCAAAACTAATAGCAGGACGAGCATGCCCTAGGTGAGCATCACCGTACACGGTTGGTCCACAAACGTACATGCCCACGTGTGGTGCATTAATTGGTTCAAAAATTTCTTTTTCTCTTTTTAATGTATTATAAATTTGTAATTTATTGCTTTTCATGCATTTAAGTTTAAGGTTTTCACCTATTTATTTCTTACTGTTTTTGTTATTTTAGTCTTTTCATAAAATACGGTTTTCAACAATTTTCCACTAGTACCATAATAATATCGCTTGCCTTCAAAAAATCTACCATTCTTGAATTTACCATCCCATTCTATTTTTCCTTCTTTATTTTTTAGCTGATAGTAGCCATTTCCTGTAAATGCTTCATTTGGTTTATTGCTTACTTCTGTCTCCGTATTTGTATTTTCTGTAGTTGTATTAACTTCATTATTTTCAATACTTTCCGTATTTTCATACGTCTTTGATTTGACTTCAGAAAAAGCACCATTATCATAATGTTTTTCAGATTTTATTGTACCATTTTCATAATATTCTTTAACAACTCCGCTCTCTTTTCCTCCATTCCATTCACCAACAATACGTAATTGTCCGCTTGAATAAAAATACTGTTGCTTTCCTGTTCGTTTACCATCATTCGCAAATTTCCAAATATAAGCAGGTTTTCCGTTCTCATGATAAAATTTATATTCGCCTACCCATCGATTTCCTTTCCACATGCCTTCTTCTGACAAAATTCCTGTTTCATAATAAATTTTAGCATACCCTTTAATCTTATTATTTACATAAGGAAATATTGTCTTAACTTTACCATTAGGATAATAACTTTTCCATATTCCTTCTTTCTTACTATTTACATAAGACCCTTTTTTGATAATTTTACTTCTATTTATCTTACTGAAAAATATCCACTTCCCTTGTTTTTTATTTGTTGCATCAATTCGATTGATCGTATCTCCCTGATAAATCATAAATTTCTGAGCAGGTATGAAGGTATACCAGACAAATATAAACAAAATAAAAACTGTTATTTTTGATAAATTATTTTTCATTTTTATCTTTTTTATTAGTATTATCGACCAATTTATTTTGATTAGCTTTCGCATCTGACAAACAATATAATTGCTGTGCCAATAAAGCAGGACGATAGCCGCGCTGTGCTGCTTGTACAAAATCAATACATGCCAAATCTGTTTGCTTTAATTCCAAATAGCTTAATGCCCTATAATAGTATAAATCAAGTATTTCGGGAGCAAACACGATGGCTTTGGAAAAATCGGCTATGGCTTGCTCGTGTTTATTCAATTTTCGATACACAATGGCTCTATTTCGATAAGCAGTAACAAATTCAGGATCAAACTCAATCGCTTTGGTATAATCTACTATCGATTTTTCATATTCTTTCAAATGATCATAAGCTAATCCTCTGTTAGAATAAATTTTTGGATCATTGGGATCTATTTTCAACGCTAAATTAAAATCAACAATAGCTTGTGCCAAAAAACCAAGTTTTCCTTGTGCTACTCCTCTATTTACAAGTGATCCAGGATGATTTGGCTCTATATCGAGTGCTGAATTATAATCAACCAATGCCATTTCTATTTGCTTTCTAAACTGAACGCTGTCTGTCAAAAAATCGGCTATACTTTCAATAGAAATTCCTCTATTCTGATAAGCATCCACCAACTCGGGCTTAAACCGAATTGCCTGTGTAAAATCGTACTCCGCAGAACGATACAACGTACTATCATTCTTTTCACTAGCCCATTCTTTCTTGGCTGTTCCCCGATTATAAAAAGCATGCGCATAATCTGGTTTGTGCATTATGGCAATCGTAAAATCCTTAATTGCATTTTCATGATCTTTTGCCTTATCTCGAATACTGCCTCTATTGTTCCATGCAACAACGGCTTTTGGCGATTTTTCGACCGTGTCGTCCCACAATGCTAAACTATTTTCCCAAACTTCGCTACGTTGCATCGTCATAAAAATGAAAAATACGAAATAAAGACCATAAGTTGCTTGCCAAACAATCGTTTTGTTTGTCTTCTGTTTATTAAATAACTCATAAACAGCGGCTAATAGTATAAAAAAACCAATGGAAGGAATGTATGCATAGCGGTCAGCCATAATAGCACTTCCGACAGGAATTAATTGCAATAATAAACCAATATTTATCGTAAAAAAAGCTATTCCGAAACTTATTATTTTTTCTCGCTTCAAATAATAAAAAAAAGCATAAACAACAGCAAGTGTTGGAAGCATAAATAACCAGTAAAAATCGGGTATTGATCTATTTATAATATCTGGATATGGATAAATAGCAGCTAATTCAAATGGTGCTGCCAACTTAATCAAATATTGAGCAAAGGCATAGCCTGCAAATCCGATACGTTTGTAAAATGCATAATCGTTGATACCATGAATCGCATCGCCTGCTTTTTGTGCCATAATAGCCACTATACCAAAGAATAAGGCAAGTGCAAAGTATGGTATTTTTTCTAAAATAACTTTCTTTGTGAGTAATTTTCGACTCAATACAAAATCGACTGCAATAAGCGAAACAGCTAAGGAAACAGCCTGACCTTTAGATAGTAATGATAAAACAAAGAAAAATAATGATAAAATATAATATTTTGCCTTAAAATCAGATCGATAATATTTTAGATAGCTAAATAATGAGGCTAGATAAAATAACGTATACAATACATCTTTCCTCTCAGAAACCCAAGCCACCGATTCGACATGAATCGTACTTACACCAAAAAAAGCAGCAACAATAAGTGCTAATCGAAAATTTTGAAATAATAAATAAATCACGAAAAATAACAAACCCGTATTAGCAATATGCAATAAAACATTACTTAAATGATAGCTCCAAACATGCAAATTTCCGTCTTTATCTTCGCCTGCCAATTGATAATCTAAAGATAAAGAAAGCATCGTAAGTGGATGATAATTACCCATATAATAGAGGATTTTAGGGTCTTCATCAAAAAAAGTTCGCTGCAAGTTTTCTACTGATATTTCTCGTAATAATGGATTTTTTGTAATATATTTATCATCATCCCAGTTCGTTATTTCATTGTCTAAAGCAGGATAAAAAGAAATAAATGTAAATAAAACTACAGCTAATAGCCAAATCCATGAATTTTTCATGTTTTCTATCGATGTATTTTTATTTAATTCTACTTTTTTTCTTTCTTTTGATGTAGAAACTTTATTTTTTCTTGTTTTCTTCACATTTTAAAAATTATAAACATTTATCTCATATAGACAAAAGACCTGTTTTTTAGGCAGTTACTGAAATACGACCATTCTACTCTTTATT
>JAOZTL010000258.1 GCA_029942205.1 Bacteroidales bacterium
CTATAATTCAAATATCGGTTTAAGAGCTTGTAAAAATGATGCTGTAATAATTCTAAAATTGCAATTTTCAACTTCAATGTCTATATTTGTTGTGAAATTTATTTTCATTGACTAAAAAAAACGAAAACAAATGAAGAAAATAAGAAACTTACTGATTATCCTTGTTCTTATCGGAGGATTGTTATTTGCAAGCAACCCATCTACGGATGCACACAAAAAAAAAGTTATCGCGCAGTTTACGCTCGAAAATCCTTTGGTTGGTAAGTTGGGGGGTGCCAAATATTTCGCTAAAATTCTTCGGTATGATGATTATTATTTGTTCTCCACCAGCAACATATCCATGAACGATAAACGAGTAAGTATTGGTATTGCAGGTTATGTATTCGTCCTATATTCATTAGACATTAAGGAATATAAGCAGTTAATTAAATAAAGTCTTCTGTGTTTTAATTCATATTTCATAATTTAACGAAGTGTTGTGATATAATTGTACGTATTTATGCAAAATTATCATAATCAATAACTTATCGAAAAATAAATAAGATGGATACTATTTGGAAATATAATTTACAGAAAACGTATAATCAACAATTAGAAACACCTAAAGGAGCACTGTTTCTAAATGTAGCATTGCAGAACGATAAACCTGTTGTTTGGTTTCGGGTAAATAGCAACGAGAAGAAAACGGAAATTCTCCATTTTTTGCTTGTTCCCACAGGACAAGAAATAAACCAGCCCGATGCGCAATACCTTCAAACGCTACTATTCAACAATGGAAATATTAGGCACTTATTCAAAACAAAACAAGCACCTAATTTACTATTCTCGTCTCCTACGCCTGAGCAAAACAAACAAACAAAGCTAAGTGCCGAAGAATTAACCGATCGCATCAAAGGCTGTATTTATGGACATGCTATTGGTGATGCCATTGGCTTATCTACCGAGTTTCTGACTCGCTCGATGGTTAAGGATTTTTATCCCAATGGTGTGATTAATTATAGCAATTTTATTCATGACAAACACCGCTCACGCTGGAAACCTGGCGAATGGACTGACGATACCGACCAAATGCTGTGTATCTTGAATAGCATTCTGGAACAAAAAAGCGTAAATGAATATGACGTAGCTAGAAAAATACATGAATGGGCTTTTCGAGGTGGGCGTGGTATTGGTTCTACGGTGTATCAAGTGATTACTGATGCTGAATTTTTATTCGATCCTCATAAAATTGCTAAAAATGTATGGATAAAATCGGAACGTAAAAATGCAGCTAATGGTGCTATTATGCGTACATCGATTCTTGGTGTATGGGATTTTTTAGACTTAGAAAAGGTTGATCGACAAACCGAAGCTGTTGCTCGAATTACTCACTACGACCCACGTAGCGTAGGTTCTAGCGTGATGCTAACCAATGCCATCGCTCTGCTTTTGCAAGGCTATGAAGGAAACATGATCGATAAACTGATGGATAAAGCAAAAAAATATCACTCCGAAGTGGCTGCTTTTTTATTGTTGAGCAACGAACCCAAAATAGAAATTTTTGAATTGGATGAACCCAAAAGCATTGGTTATACGCTCAAAGCAATGGGAGCGGCATTTTGGGCTTTACGTCAAGATGATTTTCAATCGGCGATACTTGAAATTGTACACCAAGGAGGCGATGCAGATACCAATGCCGCTGTGGCTGGCGCACTGCTTGGCACAAAACTAGGATACCGCAAATTACCAACTGCATGGATTGATGGACTCGAAAATAAATACAAATTAAATGCACGCATCAACAGGCTTATTAAACTAATGAAACGCTCGCCTGAAATGTGGGCGGATAACACATCCCAAAATTTATAAACTCATGAACAAAATTCAATTTTCGCATGCCAATGGTTTTCCAGCCAAATCGTATGATTGCCTGTTCAAGCACTTATCCGAATACGAAATAAATCATGTTAATTGTTTTGGTGTGGACGAAAATTATTTAATCACTAATGATTGGAATCCTCTGATTAAACAATTGGTTGATAGTATTCGTAAATTTGCCGATGAACCAATCATTGCCGTAGGGCATTCATTAGGCGGTGTATTGACTTTCTTTGCAGCCCAGAGGCATCCCGAACTTTTTGAGAAGATTATTTTTTTGGATCCGCCTTTTTTTAATTTCGTCAAACGAAACATTTTATATTGGGCACACCGCACCGATACCATCGACCGCTTTCCATCGCCTGCCAAATTAGCCAAATACCGCAAGCGCAACTTTGTTTCGCCCGACGATGCGACACAATATTTCGGACAAAAGGCTTTCTTTCGTAATTTCGATAACGAGTGCTTTTCGGCTTATATCGAGCATGGTATACAGCCTATTGATCAAAAATACACGCTCAGTATTCCTGCGCAGCTTGAGTATCAGATATTCCGAACCATCCCGCATCGCTATGGAAACAGAAAACTCCGTATGCCTTCGTACTTTGTGCATTCCTCGAAGTTTGAAGTTATCAGCCCTAGCGATTTTCGTTCCATCAAACGAAACTTTTCTAATACCGAATTTATTTCTTTTGATGGTGGACACATGTTTCCACTCGAAAAACCAAAAGAAACTGCTGAATTAATTAAGCAACTCATTCAAGGTTTTTAACTTATTTGATGAGATCTTCGTCTTTTTTTAAGAACTTAGCTTTTTCGTTAGTTCGATGATGTGATCTAAATACTCTTTGTTCAAATCTAGTTTTTCGGCTATTTTTAAACAAATTTCATATTCTTTATCATGCACTTCGCCATCCACCATGGTCATAAACACCACGTCAGATAATTGGTCTTCTCGATCAACATTATTCATCGGAATCTGAAATTGCAAGTCGTCCACGTTAGCAAAGGCATACTGAATATCTTCTTTCGAGATGCCATATTCTTCGGCTTTGTCCGATAAAAACTCTTGTTCTATTTCTTCTAATCGTCCATCGGCATAAGCTACCACTATTAAGTTGTGAAAATGCTCTAGTTTTATCTGTCGGTTGTTTTTACTCATCATGGTTTATTTATTTTAAATTTAAGATTTTTGATTTATTTATAATCAATCATTATACCAAATTCAGACTTCGTTGTTTTATTATTTTTGCTCAGCTAATAGCTATGTTTTAACGATTTATTACAATTGTACGCATTTGCAACTTGCTGATTTACATTGATAATTTGTCAAGAAATGTCCAAACAGACGAAGTCTGAAAATATGATATTGATTTAAAAAGAGTATGAGATTTTGTTTTGTAAATTATAAAAAAGATTTTGAATAGCATCAGGCGGATTAGCATCATAATTCATTCCATAAACAAAGCTAAGCGATAAGTTTTTGGTGAATTTAAGTTTAAGCATCGTCTCGCTGGACAAGCGATAATCGCTCCACTCTTCAAAATTAGGCTGATAATAAGTTACATGGCTAATTCCCAATAAATCATTAATGGCAAAATGTGCAGAAACATAAGCATCTAGTTTAATTTGTTCGGTGTGGGTGTTTAGTACATCAGATAATTTCTCGGATTCGTACATCACCAAAGGAGCAAAATAAAACACGAGCTTATCCATATTAATGAGCCGAAAACGAGGACCTAAGCCTGCAATAATTCGTTGTTCGAGTAATTTAATCGAATTGTACTGATGCTGAGAAAACAACTCGAAAGTAAGGAAACTACTATCACGCAAGGTGTAATTATAACGAAAATGCTGAAAGCCATTATTTACCAGCTTGTCATCATTTACTTGCATCATACTGAAATCATTCAAAAATATAAAGGTGTGTGCGCCTGTTGCATACTGTAAATCTAGACTATTTTTGGCTTGAAAGATGTCGTTGCCATTATCCTTAAAATCAATCGCTAAGCCGATTGCTCCACGTAATCCTTTATAGTTTTTTTTTCGTTTTTTTTCGATATTCACCAGTTGTGCTTGCGATACAAGCATGAAACTGAAACTGAATAGAAAAAAGAATGCAATTTTTTTCATTGTTGAAATTTTAATAAGTTATTGAAATGTAAGGTATTCTGCCTATTTTTAGTTGTTTTACGTATTTGTGCAAATCCCTACAAATTAGCGGTCTCTAAAATAAGTAAATGTGTAAAAACTTATGTCTGAGTGTTTATACTGAAATGCTATCCTAATTATGAATTTAAAACGTTTCTTTTCTGCCTATTTTCACTCATAAAATTATTCCATAATACAGGCTATGCAAGAATTTTATGAATAAAAACAAACAAAAAATAATTCATTTTCTAAATAACAATTATAACAGCAATTAAGTATATGAACGCAAATTAAATAACATATAACAGTTATACTCGTTTATTTGTCCTTTAACTTCCTTAAAAAAATCCTTTAATAGCAGTGTTATTGGTAGATTTTTTAAGTTGTTAAAGAACAAAGCAACTTTGCTTAACTATTATAGCTTATTTAATTTATGTTCCTTAATCCTTTTTTTGTATGAAGTAACACTGTTTTTCTGAAAAAACATTCGGCAAAAGTAATAGAAAAGAATGATTTCTTTAAATAAAATCGAATTTTAGCTGCAAATTCCAAGATTTATTCGTAAATTTGTAGTTCTTACTATGGGGTTGACATGGATTTGACAGCGAGTAAGAATGATTGGTAAGCATGTCGGGCACGGTAGCATATCCCGTAAAACTAAGTTGCAAACTTTTAATTGGCGAAAATAACGATTACGCTCTTGCTGCCTAACCGAATCATAGTAAGTTAAGGCTTAATTCCCACTCTAGGTAGTGGGAACGAGACATCTCGCAAATGGTTCTACTTATTTCCGGTTTGTATATGAGGTGCTGTCAATAATAAGTTAGTGCAAAGGCTGCTTCGTCTTTTGTGCGAAATTAAGGAGATAAGGATTAAGTTGGGCGTTTTTCCCCTGTTTATTCTCGAAAACCAATGATTAACTACACATGTAGAAAGCTGATAATTCGCTTGTTTGGACGCGGGTTCGAAACCCGCCAACTCCACTTTGTAAAGGATAAAGCAACATAAGAAAATGCTTTATCCTTTAATTATCAAAAATTTAGGCAGTTTTTAAAAGTTTAACATAGGTTGTATTTTCTGACGAAGTCTTTTTTTGTTGAAAGCTTCTGTAACCATTTCTGGATGTTGCAATTAACATATTTTGCAGCCAATTATCAT
>JAOZTL010000259.1 GCA_029942205.1 Bacteroidales bacterium
AGCGTTTTTTGTTAATAGCAATGCTTTTCTGCCTAAAATATGCTGCTTTTCTTTCTACTTTCGACTAAAATCTGTTGTCTAATAAGTCTCAAAAAAGAGATAAATTACTAATAATCAATTAAAACTAGCTTCGTAAAGTAGAATTAGTTTAAATTTTAAAGTATGGAGGTTTTCGACCTCTTTTGATGTTGCTGACGCATCAGTGAAAATCATTGATTAAGAACTCATTTTTACTCGTGCGTGAGCAACACACGAAGTGCTTAATATAAAGGAATGGTAAACATAAAAGTACTTCCTTCATTTTTCTTGCTTTCGACGCTTATTTGTCCGCCTTGTTTCTCTACAAAGTCCTTGCACAAAACAAGCCCCAGTCCACTACCTTTTTCATTATTAGTGCCATAAGAAGTAACATGTTTATTGGAATCAAATAGTTGTGGGATAATATTTTTTTCTATTCCTATTCCGTTATCTTCCACATAAAATTCAATTTCTTTTTCGTTCATTTTCGCATAAAGTTTTATTTCTCCAGCTTGTTCTGTGAATTTAATGGCATTACTTATTAAGTTACGAATAACTACTTTAAGCATGTGTGTATCCGTATATACAAAACAGGCTTCGTCTATAATTATTTCTAATGTTATTTGTTTTAGTTTTAGTTCTAACGAAAACACAGGAATCAAATCATCGACCAATTTTTTTAGTTCGATTTCTTGAGGATTAATCTCCATTAAACCTTGTTCGCTTTTCGACCATTGCAATAGATTTTCCAGTAATAAAAAAGTTGATTTTGCTGATTTATTTAACTCAACAAGTATTTTTTTCTGATTTTCTGGATCGTTGAATCGAGGTAAATCAGATAATAGCATTTCTAGTATTTTCTGAAAATTCCCTATTGGTGATCGTAAATCGTGTGCTAATATAGAGAAAAATTTATTTTTTGTTTGATTAGCTTGTTTCAAGTGAGATTCCAGTAGCTTTCGTTCTGTAATATCTACAATACCTATTATTTTTGCTTTATAACGATCAAATTGGACTAAAGAAACAGAAATCGATGCCCAAAAAATAATTTTCCCTGCCTTTTGCATTTCTATTTCATAATTATCAATATAGCCATGCTCGTTCAATGAAGCATCAATTTTTTCATATTCCTGCTTGTTTGTGAATAAACCGACTAAATCTTTACTCAACGCATGTTCTTTGGTAATATCGAATAGAAATGATGCTTTTTTATTGACATACAATATTTTATTGTCGGATAGTTTGGATATTATAATTGAAAAAGGAGCATTTTTCACGAGCATGCGATAACGTTTTTCAAGCAAACGAAGTTGTTGCTCTGTTTCTTTTTTCTCTGTACTTTCTCTTTTTAGGTTACTTACCATTCGTCGGTATTTGAGCAAGAAAAAGAATACAATTCCGAATACAATAAGTACCGAAAAGAAAAGAATATAAAACGGTGTAAAGTCTTGTTTAATGTAAGGATTGTAGATAAAGAGATCTAAATCAATGTTTTGATCGATCATCCCTAATTCGGCATACACCTCTACAATTCGCTGCCAGCGTCCTTTGTTGATGTATCCCACTTCGATAATATCAGGTACAATGAGCAGGTTTGTTTGTTGTGCTTCAAACGCCAAATGTGCTCGACTATGCCGTTGGCTGTATTGGGTATAAATCAAATCGACTATTTCGTCTTGATGCTTCAATGCATACTTCCAGCCTTGGATGGATGCACGCAAAAATGCTTTAACTCGCTTGGGGTTTTCTGCCAATTCATTTTCACTGGTGTACAGCACATCACCATAAAAGTCGATTCCTGAAGCACGAGGGTTGAATTGAAAATAATTATTCCCTGATTCTTTTGCTACAAAAGACTCATCGCTCAAATAAGCAGAAATAGCATCCACTTCGCCTGCCAATAATTTGTTTATATCAAACGTGTGAGGAACAAACTCAATACTATTCATTGAAATGGATTCATACTTTAAGTAAGCCAATAATTCGCTTGCTCCATCTTCAATCATTATTCTTTTGCCAGCCAATTGGTGCACATTGCTTATTTGAGTTTTCTCTAAAGTAAGAAATATCCACGGCGAATGTTGGAAAATATTAGCAAGTAGCACTACTGGCAAACCTTTACTGCGGATAATTGCCAAATCGGATGATGCTACGCCAAATTGTGCTTTCTGGTGTACTACCGAAAGATGCGGTTCTTTATCTGCTTCTATTTCTACTAATTTCACAAAAAGACCTTCTTTTTCGTAAAAGCCTTGTTGGATAGCCGCATAATAGCCTGCAAACTGGAACTGATGCTTCCATTTGAGCTGTAAGGTAACGGTATCCAATTGCGAAATACTTTGCAAGGGTATCAACAAAAGCACCAGCATCATCAAAAGCTGTGGTACACGTTGGTTTAGGTATTTCATTTTCATTTTTTGGGTTTAGTAAGGTCTTCGACCTTTTTAGTCTTGCTTACGCAACGTTATAAACTCATATTATTCAGTAAGATCATACTTCGTTAAGTTTTTCTGTAATCACCTAATAGCCATATTGATAAATGATAAATATTTATTTGGATATTAGCACTCGCAAGCTACTGTTTATTAGTAAAATAATTATCAATTATTCATTGTTAATTATAAATTCAATGAAGTGTTGTAATAATTAAGCGATACTTTTAACATTTTAAAATAACGTGTTGCGTTTGATTTTTTTTAGGTATAAAAAATCAAACACAACATCAAATAGATCGAAGATCTTACAAAATCATTTCAGGAATATCTCCTTCTACGATAAGCTTGCCTTCGGTGGCAGCTTTTATTTCGTCTACCGTAACACCAGGCGCACGTTCGAGCAATTTGAATCCCTCGCTAGTAACTTCAACAACAGCCATGTCGGTAACTATTTTTTTCACACAAGCCACGCCTGTCAATGGTAAGTTGCATTTTGCTAGTAGTTTTGATTTTCCTTTACGATCGGTATGTGTCGTGGCAACGATGATATTTTTGGCCGAAGCCACCAAATCCATTGCGCCTCCCATGCCTTTCACCATTTTTCCAGGTATTTTCCAGCTGGCAATATCGCCTTGTTCTGAAATCTCGAAAGCTCCAAGTACGGTAAGGTCAATGTGTTCGCCACGTATCATGGCAAAGCTAAGAGCCGAATCGAAAAACGATGAGCCGCTAAGAGCCGTTACCGTTTGTTTTCCTGCATTGATTAAGTCTGCTTCTATGGCATCCTCTTTCGGAAAAGGACCTATGCCAAGCAATCCATTTTCTGATTGTAGCGTAACATCGATTCCTTCGGGAATAAAGTTGGCTACCAACGTTGGGATTCCTATTCCTAAATTTACATAATAGCCGTCTTGTAATTCTTGGGCTATTCGTTTTGCTATTCCATTTTTATCTAAAGCCATTTTTGTCTGATTTGTTAAGATGTTGTTCTAAATTCGATTCGTTTTTCATAGTTTTCGCCTTGAAATATTCGCTGTATAAATATGCCAGGTGTGTGTACATGGTTGGGATCTAACTCACCAACAGGCACAATTTCTTCTACTTCGGCAATGGTAATTTTCCCAGCCATCGCCATCATGTTGTTGAAATTGTTGGCAGTGGCATTGTACACAAGGTTTCCGTGTGCATCGCCATATTTTGCTTTCACGATGGAAAAATCGGCTTTCAGCCAGTGCTCTAACAAATACATTTTGTTGTTAAATTCACGAACTTCCTTGCCTTCGGCTACTTCGGTTCCATATCCAGCAGGCGTATAGAAAGCAGGAATACCTGCACCGCCAGCACGAATACGCTCTGCCAATGTGCCTTGCGGAACTAAATCTACGTCCAATTCGCCACTCAATAGTTGGCGTTCAAACTCCGAATTTTCGCCTACATACGACGAAATCATTTTCTTGATTTGGTGCTTTTTCAACAAAAGCCCTAAACCAAAATCATCGACACCAGCATTGTTCGAGATACAAGTCAAGTCATTCAAATTGGCATCTACCATCGCCAAAATAGTTTTTTCAGGTATTCCACAAAGTCCAAAACCACCGAGCATGATCGTTGCTCCGTTGGGTATGTCTTGAATGGCCTCCAGTGGGTTTTTTACTATTTTATTCATTATTATATAGATAAGTTAATGATAAGGTCTTCGACCTATTTAGTTTTGATAAGGTCTTCGACCTTTTTTGATATTGTTTACGCACTTATGCAAATGCCATACAATCAAATAGTTGCAAGTCAGTAAACACTAGAAAACGTTAGTTAAATAATTACAGACTTCAGCTGTTTTGATATTTATTTTTTAATATTTATTGATAAATTATCAATGTAAATCAGTAAGTTACGTCTAAATATGTACCATTATGTCAAGCAGTATGATGAATCGTTAAAACATAGCGATATAGATGATAATACGTCATTAAATTAGAAATTAAAACACCTATTTTCAACGACTTATCTTAGACAAACAATGCTTTTTAATTTTCTGTAAATTAAATATATACAGAAACTTAACGAACCATTGGATGAGCAAAGATAATAAAACAGACGAAGTCTATATTTTTGTTCTAAAGATATACATTTTTTGATAGATACAAAAAAAAGACTTCGTAAGCTCTTCAACTTTTTTTAGTTGTTCACGCACTGTGTCTACATTTCTAACTACTGGAACACCATTTTCATGCACACAGACACCTCCTCGGCACAGATAGATACCGCTTTCATTCATACAGATACCACTGCTAACAACTTGGATCCCATTTCTACGCATACAGATACCATTGGTAGCAACTTGGATACCATTTCTACGCATACAGATACCATTGGTAGCAACTTGGATGTCATTTCTACGCATACAGATACCATTGGTAGCAACTTGGATACCATTTCCACGCATACAGATACCATTGGTAGCAATTTGGATGTGATTTTATCGGTCTGAAAATCATTAAAAAATTGTTTTTATTCTTATAAAAACTAACTTAATGCTTATGTAACTTGATTTTAAACGTTTTCTTCTATATTTCACTTCCTTCCTTTTTTTTACAGGATTGCATAATCAACATCCCAAAGCTGAAGATTTTAATGACTCTCACTAAATTGGCATTCTATGTTTTATTTTTTAGTTTTACAGAAAAAACAAACAACAATATTCAATAGCTATGAA
>JAOZTL010000260.1 GCA_029942205.1 Bacteroidales bacterium
ATAATGCAATTGTTTTACCTACCGATTCTTCCCATGATTTCACCAAACTGTGTTCCTTCAAGCGTTGGTCAATTCCAATTGCTTTCAAATATTCTTTAATGACAGCACCTATGGGTTGTGTTTTTTGTTTTCGCATAATTTTTTGATTTATAATTGGTATTAAATACTGTCTCGAGACTAGCAACAAAGGTAGAAAGACTTTTTTGAAGTTAATATGAAAAGAATGAAAATTATGATAAAAGTCGTATTTACTGATTTAGATGGAACATTATTGACTGATAATAAGCAGATTAGTGATTTAGATATTGATACTTTTAATAAGTTAGGAGAGCAGAATATTATTCGAGTAGCAGCAACTGGGCGTTCATTATTTTTATCTAAGCAAGTGTTACACCCTGATTTTCCAATTGATTATTTGATTTTTTCAAATGGAGCAGGCGTTTTTGATTGGAAAAAAAGAAAAATACTGCATGAGATTCATTTAGAAAAATCTATAGTACAACAAGTTGCAGAACTTTTGATTAATGAAAAACTTCATTTTTCGGTGCAAGATAAAATTCCCAATAATCACTTTTTTTGGTATCATCAAGCCGAATCACTTAACGAAGATATGGCTTTACGAAATAAGCTTCATCAATTGCATTGTCGCTCATTATCAACTATTTGGGAATTATCGGAAGCTTGTCAGTTTATTGTAAGTTTTCGGCATGATGAGATGAAATTTGAACGGATAAAATCTTTATTATCAGGCATTAATGTTGTTCGGACAACATCTCCTGTTCATTCTGAATTTACATGGATGGAGTTATTTCCTCCTCTCGTATCAAAAAGTTTCGGAATAGCCAAATTATGTGAAATATTGAATATAAAACAAAGTGAAACAGCCAGTTTGGGGAATGATTTCAATGATCTCGAAATGTTGGCTTGGACAAAACATAGCTTTGTCGTAGCCAACAGTGTTGCCGATTTGCTTGCTCGTTATTCGGTTGTGAAAAGCAATAATGAGTCAGGATTTAGTGATTTTGTGTCCTCTATTATTGATTTGTAATAGAATAATCGTTATAATTAAGTAGGACAAAATTAATTGCAAAGCAACATCAAAAAACACAAAAGACCTTATGGCGTTTTTTCTATTTCATTTTTGAACCATTCCGTTGTGAATGTTTTTTTGTAAGCGTCCAATTTTATAGTTTTAAATTTATCTTCGGCAAAATAAGTAAGTGAAATTTCTATTTGTTCGGGAGTTTGGTAGCCATAGTAGCGGAATAATAATTTTCCTTCTTCGTTAAGTATCAGAAAAACAGGAAAATGCATTTGTCCTTGTAACATTTCTATTGGGAGCTGATGATAGCCATGCGATTCGTTTTTATTTACATAATCAATGTCTAAAATACGAATAGTGTCTTTTGTACTTACATTTAATTCAGAAAAGTAGAAATTTTTATTAATATAATTTGCTACTTTAGGATTATTAAATATAGATAAACTTTGCATTGTTGCGGAGGTACTGTAATTATAATATAAATTTACAATTATTTTTTTAGGATGAACTTTTATTTGTTCAAAAATTTTCTCTAAATTAAGTCTTTTAGTGACAATTCGAGTCATGACCTGTTTTTGCCCAGGTGGGTATGTAATTTTATAATATTTGTCGAAAGTGGCAAAATCTACATGATTGTATGCTTCTTCTGCATAAAAAATGAGGATAGAAAATAAATCGTCTCGATTTTTGTAACCAGTAAAAAGTTGTCCTGTCGCTTTTTTGTCAAATAAAAGAAAACTAGGCGTAAAAATACTGTCTCCCAGTAAGCTCGTAACTAATGGGTGGATGGTTTTGGATTCGCTTGTGTTGGAATATGTTGTTCCATCAAAAAAAGTAAGTTCATCTTTTGAATAAATATCTATTTTTACCGAATAAAATAAAATATTAGCATAATTGTAAGCTTCGGGATTGTTTAAAATTGAGTCTTGCATGGAACATGAATCATTTTCTGAGTCATAAAAGTAGATGAAAATTGGTTTTTGTTTTTCAATGTATTTTTTTTGTATGTCTTCTAAGTTAAGCCATTGCATACCTGTTGAATCAGGCTGTTGTGCCGAGGCAAAAAAAGTATTTAGTAAAAGGATAAATATAAGTGTATTTTTCATAATTTATATAATTTATTGTTTTAAGCACTTCGTGCTATTTAATATACTTGTAAATTTATGTAATATAATTGTGTGTGAAAGCATGTATTCATTTTTTCAGCAAGTATTTTAGTATAATTACCGTCATTCAAAAATAAAAAAAACATCGTCATTTTAAGAATCAAACGATAAAAAAAACAGACTATTTTGTATTCTCAAACTTCGTTTGTTTTATTATTTTTGTTCATCTATTATTCCTTTACGAAGTTAATTTTAACGGAATATTAGCGACTTATCTCTTTTTTTGAGACTTATTAGAAAAAAGATTTTAAAGGAAAGGCGTAACTTACTGATTTACATTGATAATTTGTCAAAAAATGTCCAAAAATAAATATTAAAAGAGACGAAGTCTGATTTTTATTTTATTTATTGTATAATTTCAAATTTTGTCGTAATATTGCAGCTGTAAAATAATCGACTAATTTAATCAAATATTCTAATTATGACAGAAGCTTATAGTTTTCAATCTATTAAAGAAGAAATAGTAAATAGCGTAACGCATGGAATTGGGCTAATATTAAGTATTGTGGGCTTAATTTTGATGCTGTTAATTGCAACAGGTGCTGATGGTGATATTTGGCAAATAGTAAGTGTAAGTATTTATGGAGCTACGCTTATTATTCTTTATTCGGCTTCTACGTTATATCATTCTGTTCAGAAAACAGAAATAAAAAGCCGTTTGAATGTATTTGATCATTCAGCTATTTTTTTGTTGATAGCAGGAACGTATACTCCTTTCACTCTTATAACTTTACGAGGTCCTTGGGGCTGGAGTATTTTGGGTGTTATTTGGGGATTTGCTTTGCTTGGAGTAATTATGAAATTATTTTTTACAGGAAAATATGTCTATTTCTCTACATTTTTGTATATTGCAATGGGCTGGATTATTGTTATTGCAGGTAAGCCTTTGTATGAAAATTTACCATTTGATGGTCTCATTTGGTTAATTATAGGAGGAGCTAGTTATAGTTTAGGTGTTATATTTTATTTATGGAAAAGCTTACCTTATGCACATGGTATTTTTCATATTTTTGTATTAGGAGGAAGTATTTTCCATTTTATGTCTATTTATTTTTATGTTTTGCAATAATCATTTTGGGATTATAAAAAAAGGAGCTATTTGCTCCTTTTTATTTTAAGTACTAATAATATACACGTGAGTAAGCAACATCAATAGAGCGAAGTTCTTATTTAATGTGTTGCGTTTCGACTAGTAGCATAACCACTGATTTTCCATTACTTTTTGCACTAAATGAAATGTTAGGTAAATAAGTGACATTTTTTTCTAAAACCATGTCGTTTCCAATTGCGGTTTTTATTTTTTGTTCAAAAGTGCCTGTTCCATTTTATAATTTTTGCATGATAGATTAAATGTTTAGTTATTTTTTGGAATATAAAACACAAAAATAGTCTGTTCCAAGAGTATTATCCATTTAGATATAATGATCTTCATCAGGCAAAGCTACATTATTTTGTTTATAAGTAAGTGCAGCACTAATATTGTATTTGTATGGAAATATTTTGAATACTTTTTTCGTATTATCAGAGCCAATGGCGTATACGTAAGCAGGTTCGTTGTTGGAGATATAAATCCGAAAGCGTGTACCTGAGACATAAGACTGGTTCATGACATATTTTTTTCCGCTTAATGATGCAAGCATGCCGCTGCCAGTTGATTTCATGAATTTTATATTCCCCGACATATCTACAGTATTTGGGGTGGAAACATCAGGAAAAGAGATTAATTCAAAAGCATATTTGGTGAAATTTAAAAAATCAGTGTATTTTATCCAAATATATCCGTCATTGCCCCAGTCCGTTCCCCAGCTATTTTGTATCTCGAATGCACCTCCGTACACATTATCGTCGTAGCCAATCACGCACATAGCATGACCGCCAAATGAGCCTGTATGCTTTTCTGTTGGAGTCCAGTATCCTTTAGCATCATAGAAGGAATTTGGACATTTCATACCAATAACTATCGGGTTTCCTTCAGCCAAGCTTTTTTTCATTACTTGTAATTTGACCGAGGTAGCATCGTACGCACTGAAAAGTTTAGCATAATCTTTTATTTTGTACTTTGTTGCTTGTGAGAATAGGGTAGTGCTGATGTTTGTGGGGCAATTTTCTGATAAATCCTTATATTTTGCTACACCTTTGGTTTTGAGTACCTCCATGGCATCATCGACGTATGTACCAAATTTGCAGGAGTTGTCGTTAGAGCTTTTAATCAGCTTGTAGATAAATCCAGGCGAAAAAGCATTACTGGTAATTTGATTTTTATCAGACCAATTGTTACGTTTGGCTTCCACAATGGTAAATGCAGCATAAGCTGATGCCCAGCCGACACAAGTACCGTAACTACCTTGGCTTTTGGGAGTTGGAGCCCATTTTTTGAGCGAAGCACTTTTTGGCAAAATATATAAATCCCTTACTAATGGGGCTTTAGCTGGAGTTTGCTCATAGGCTTGATCGTCAAATACGAGCCCTGTTCCAGGGCTTTGTCCATAATTAAATGAATGAATGGATAAAATTAAGAAAAATATAAGTAGTTTTTTCATGTAGTTTTAATTTTGTAAGTTGTTGAAATTTAATTATTTCGTTGTATGGAGGGATTGTTCATGTTTATGAATCCCATTTTGAATTGCTAGGAAGTCATTTTTTTTAGATTTATAGGAATGTAGAATATGCAAATACGATCATTTGCATATTCTGTATATTTATATTAAATTATTATTAACAATAATATGATTATTGATTGAAATAAAAATCACCAAAAATGGATGAATTTTCCCATGGAACTTGTTGTTTTTGTGATTTATCATACACATTTTTACGAACTTGTTTGAATAAGTCTTCTATTTTTAGACCATTAATACGCATCGCTTTAAGTAGTTCTTGGGTGTACAATCCGTTTTGTCCAGTACCGTCGGCAGCAACCGAACCAGGCGAGGTCGCATAAGCAATAAATGTACCTT
>JAOZTL010000261.1 GCA_029942205.1 Bacteroidales bacterium
AACAAAAATAAAGACTCTATTTTTTTTCTTGAATCAAGTAACTGAACAAAATTAAGTTCATAATTAGTTCTTGATAAATTATTGATTATTAAAGTTTTTTCACCAGTATGTAAGCCAATAGTAATTAGGTCGAAGAACTTATTCTATCAACATACCTTTTATTTGATTAAAATCACCATCATTTTTCACACCTTCCAGTCGTAATATTTTTGCAATTAAATTATATAAATCGACATTTTGGAAACTAGCTTGCTTATAACCCTGTTTGAAAGCAGGACCTATGGCATAAAAAATAGCATGCATGTCTTTATTTGTCGGATCGTAGCCGTGCGTTCCACCAAAAGTGTAGTCTCTCTGTTTCCAGAGCACACTCCAGTAGGCTTCGGTGGTAATAATCAGGTCGAGTACTCTTGGATTGCTTCCGTAGTTTAAATACTCAGGTACTTCATCTGCTTTCCAACAAATCAAATGCGGGATATTTTGGAGGATCTGATAAGCCGAATCGATATAGTTTTCTTTTATTTTCAGATTAAATACAGGATTACCTCCTTGGCGTTTTATGATCCATTCGGCAGGTAAATGTTCATTTAGATAAATAACTTTATCTGCAGAAATAGTCCCCATTCCATGATCTGCCGTAATGATAATATTTATTTTGTTAGCAATAGGTAATGCATTTATTTTATGCATAAAATCGCCCATCAAGCTATCCAAATAAGGAATATATTCAGCTATCTCTTTGCTATCTGGACCAAAATCGTGCCCACGGCTGTCGGGTTCGTGTAAATACCACGTAATAAGGTGTGGGCGTTGGGCTTCGGGGAGTTGCAGCCAAGCAATTACGCTATCGATGCGTTGCTCAAAAGGAAAATGATGCTCGTAGGTTTTCACACGAGAAGGCTTCATGCCTTGGATGTCGGCTTCGGATGCCACCCAGAAATAGCTTGCCGTTTGAATGCCTTGTTTGCGAGCAGTATTCCATATCGGTTCGCCTCCATAAAAGCGTCCATCTCGCACCGCATTGCGATTACCGATAGAGTAGGAACGATCCATCGTTTGATCGTAAAAGTTGTTGTTCACCAAACCATGATGATCGGGATACAAGCCCGTAACCATGGTGTAATGATTTGGAAATGTTTTGCTTGGGAATGCAGGTTGCAACGAATGTGCCCGAACGCCATATTTCTGAATAGAATCGAGATTTGGTGTGGCTGCTTTTTCGGGATAATCCCAGCGAAAAGCATCCATTGATAGCATGATGACGTATGGAACGGTGTCTGTTGTTTGTCCTACAAGCTTAGAGGATAATGAAACAAGGAAGATAATGCTTAAAAGGTATTTTATTAATGATTTCATAAAAGAAAACTGTTTTTTTTAATATTTAATTACGTAAGTAACATCAAAAAGGTCAAAGACCTTACTTCTTAGCAGGATATGTAAATTTTGCATACACCAAATAAAATGTAGCAAAAATATTGACTAAATAATTGAGCCACAATGGCCATTGGTATTCATTCTTAGCCATATCATTGTATGCTATATAGATAAATGTAAGCAACACTCCAAAAGCCCACATCAGCAGAAACGACCAATTGAAACTACTAACATCACGTGTGCGCCAAGTCTGTACTACTTGCGGAATAACACCAATACTTAAAATAATATTACCAAACCAGCCTAATGATTCAAAAAAAAAGTCCATAATATGCGTTTAAAGAAATTTATAAAAAAAAAAGCAGCTATACCGTTTTTTTCTGTATAGCTGTTAAAATATTAATTGTTATAAGAACCACTTACTTAACAATAATAATTTCAGAAGTTAATTCCATTGCTTTGCGGTACGATTCGCTTACACCACAGTATCTTTCTTCCGACAATTTGACTGCTTTCTCTATTTTATCCATCGGTAGTTCAACGCCTTCTTTAGGAGTAAACGAATAAGTTACGTGCATGTGACTAAAATGCTTTGGGTGTTCGTCTGTTAGTTCGCCATCCACATCGATATTGAAATCTTCGAGCATGGTGTCTACTCTCATTTTGCGCAAAATCGAAATTACATCCATAGCCGTGCATCCGCCTATAGCAACGAGCATGAATGGTTTGGGTTGTGGTCCTTTATTTTCGCCACCAACCGCTGGCGTAGCATCAATCATAAATTTATGTCCATTCAGGCTTACTTCAAAAGCCATTTTATCTGTCCATTTTACATTTGTTGTCTCTTTTCCTGTGCTCATACTTTTCCTATTATTTGTTTTTAATGAATTTCGCAAATATACTTTAAAATTGTATATTGCAAAAAATTAATATTTGATAATGAAAGACACAGAAAACATTCCTATTTGTAGTGATTGTCTGAAATTTAATACCATTTTCGATCGATTAGAAAATGACGATTTGGAGGAGATTTCGTACGAAAAAGGCTGTAATTTCTATAAACGAGGCGATACGGTTTATCATGAAGGAAATCGAGTTACAGGAATTTATTGTGTAAATAAAGGAATAATAAAACTCTATAAGACAGGTGTAGACGGCAAAGAGCAAATTATTCGTTTCTCAAAACAAGGCGATATTATTGGTTATCGGTCTATCCTAAGTGGCGAGCTGGCTTGCACGACAGCCAAAGTGGTCGAAAATGCCGTTTTGTGTTTTATTCCTGCATCTCAATTACTCCGATTAGTGAAAGAAAACTCCGATTTTGCAATGAAAATCATGCAATTGTCCTGCAAAGAATTGGGTGAAGCTAACAAATTTATTTTAGACATCGCACAAAAAACAGTGCGGGAACGTTTGGCAGAAATACTACTTTTATTAGAAGATACTTTTGATTTAGATAATGATAATATTTTACAAATATCACTTACACGTGAAGAAATAGCCAACTTAGTAGGCACAGCTACGGAATCGGTCATTCGTTTGCTTTCCGAATTTAAGTCGGATAAATACATTGAGCTACATGGGCGTAAAATCAAAATACTTAACAAGAAAGCATTGGAGCGCATCGCAAATGCTTTTTGATAACTACACTCTAATGATTTATGTTTTTTTATTAAACAACATTAAAAAAGGTATCAAGTCTTAAACAGGTCTGCTATCTTCTATAAATTTATATCCCACTCCTTTGATGGTTTTGATATACGAATCGCCAATCTTTTCACGTAATTTACGAATATGCACATCAATTGTTCGGTCGCCCACAACGACATCGCTGCCCCATACCGAATCATAAATTTCTTTGCGTGAGAATACTTTATTGGGGCTAGAAGTAAGCAAAACAAGGAGTTTGAACTCTTTTCGAGGCAAAACAATTTCTTCATTATTTTTAAATACAATGTGCTTTTCCTTATCGATAATTAAATCAAACGACAATGAATTGGATGTGTTTTTTATCGATCGTGCCGACCGTTTAAGTAGCGACTTGACTTTACTTACCAATAACTTCGGCTGTATAGGTTTGGTAATATAATCATCAGCACCCGCTTCAAAACCAGCAATTTGCGAATAATCTTCGCTACGAGCAGTCAAGAAAATAATCAAAACATCCTTAAATGCATCTATTTTTCGTAATCTTTTGCAAGTTTCGAAACCATCCATTTCGGGCATCATTATGTCCAGAATAATTAAATCGGGCGAAATATCGTTTACTTTTTCGATAGCAATACGCCCATTTTGAGCGGTATACACCTGATAGCCTTCTTTGGTTAAATTGTAGCTTAAAAATTCGCAAATGTCGGCATCATCGTCTACTAATAGAATTCTTGTTTTTATCATGAATTTAGTGTGAAATATAGATAAAGTGATTCTAAAAAAAAAAATTACTGATAAGTCATTGATTATGAATATTATTACACAAATGCGTAAGCAACATCAAAAAGGCGAAGATCTTATTTTTGGAGTGAAAACGAAAAAGTAGAGCCTTTGCCGTATTCGCTACTTACATTTATTTTTTGATCGTGCGCTTCGATGATGTGCTTCACAATCGCTAATCCTAAACCAGTACCACCGTGTTGCAACGATCGACTTTTGTCTACTCGATAAAAACGCTCAAAAATATGCGGTAATTTTTTTTCCTCTATTCCGATTCCATTATCAGCAATCGAGATAATTATTTTATTTTGATTTTCGGCTAATTTTATTTCGGTAAAACCGTCCTTATTGCCATATTTTATGGCGTTTTGAATCAAATTATTAAGAACTTCAAAAATTCGTTGTCGATCGGCATAAATTTGTATTTTCTTATTTATTTTATTGAACAAGAGTTTTATATTTTTCTTTTTCGCCAATAATTCCTCCATTTCTATTGCTTCTTCAATAAGCTCTACAATATTGAAAACATGGAAATTAAGCTTACGTTTTCCCGATTCTAATTTGGTGATACTTTCTAAATCATTAACGATAGAAATTAACCGATTCGTGTTTTTTTCAGCTTTCTTTAAGAAACGAATATTTATATTTTCATCTTCCAACCCTCCGTCCAGTAAAGTCAGAATATAGCCCTGTACATTGAACAAAGGTGTACGTAATTCGTGCGAAACATTACCCAAAAATTCTTTTCTATATTTAGCATTTGCCTTAAGCAGAGCAATTTCTGCATTTTTCATGTCAGCCCAATCCTGTACTTCAGCGCTTAATTGCGAAAGCATGTCGCCATTTTCGATATTTTTCATCAATTCATTTTCGGGCATGCGCAAGTGTTCCACTATTTTGTATATTTTTTTTATCTTATCAAAAATAAGATTATTTAATGTGAAATATAGAAATAAATAGGAAATAAGAAAAAGAATAAGGACAGACAAAATTAGAAAAGACCAGAAATTATCCGACGAAACAAAAAAACTAAACCCTTGTAATAGCCCAGCAGCTAGCGTGATGTAGATGGATATATTAATTGCAATCTGTCGTGATGATGTTACTTTCATAAAGCCTATTTTTTGAATTATTATTTTTGAGCTTGCTTATGCAATTCTGTAAATTTCTACTATTAAGAAAGATCTAGGGTTGTAAATATACAATTAATTTTGTTCATCACGTAGGTTAAAGTTTTTGATCTGATAAAAGAGCAAAAAAAAAATCCGTAAACAAATTTGTTTACGGATTTTTTTTAAGGTCTTTCGAAAGTTCAATTAGTAAATGCAACACTTTATTTGCTTATTTATTAGAACGATAA
>JAOZTL010000262.1:0-4786 GCA_029942205.1 Bacteroidales bacterium
CTTTTCTTAAATAAAATTAAGAATGAGTAAAGTCACTACTTTTTTACGCTATCATTTAATTAATGCATTAAACTCATCGCTACCTGCAACTTTTAAAAATTCACGATCGGCATCGGCATAAGCCTTAAACGAAGCGTCAAGTTCGACGGCTTTCTTTAGGAACACAAGCACGTCTGCTTGCTTATTCTGACGAGCTGCAATGATTGCTTTTAAATAATAAAAAGCACCATGTTTGCTATCTCCTAGCGTGTTCATGGTCGATTCGGCAGCCGCAGAATTACCTGCTAGCAATTGTGCCAATGCTTTGTTGAAAGAAGCATCTGCACCAAAAGTGCTTACGGCATCGTTATATTCTGCATTCTTGAGTTGCAATACAGCAAGGTTATAATTTACAGCATTGCTGGTGCATCCTGCCGCTTTGGCTTCGTTGAAATAACGTACAGCCTCATCCGTGTTACCATCAGCTAAAGCCAATACTCCTAGATTGTTCAATACCATCCCGTTGGCATCGTTCAATTGGTTGGCTTTGTTTAGATTCACTTTCGCTTCTGCCAAGTTTTTTTGTGAAATGTACACGCATGCTAAGTTGTTATACGCTTTCCAGTCGGTGCTTTCTTTGGCAATAGCTTGAAGATAAATAGCTACTTTCTTATCCAAATCCTCGGTAAGTGTAGCGGCATGCATCAGTTCCAGATTACTTAATGTAGCTGGGTTGCTTGTAGCCAAAGTCAATAACTCATCATTACTTTTGGTTGCCGATTTGAAATTAACTTTCAATACCGATCGGCGTAACATTGGCAAAATATCGTTTTTCAATGAGGAGTAAGCTTCTGCAATATTTTTTATTTCACGTTCACGTACTTCTGGATCTTGATACATGGATAGTACCCGAAGAATTAAATCTTTCTCTTCCAATTCCGATGCTTGCACCAATGCTTTGAAACCTTCCCAGTCTTCGTCAGCAGTAGTAGCTGTGGTAATAAAGTTAGCATCGTCTAATTTTGCAACTTTCGCTTTTTTCAATTCTTTTTCGATAAATTTCTTTGCCGCTGCACCTCGGTTAGTTACCAGCTTTTGGTTCATAGCTAGAGGTCCATCAGGTGAAGCATAACTCGAAATTACTAATCCCGATATTTCGTTTTCGCCACCTTCGCTATTGGCTTTTATTTCTGCCAATATCTTCACGATTTCGCTTTTTCTCATTTCGGTACGGCTCAGGTTCGATTTCTGCAAAGCATAAAAAAGCTGTACCGATGATTGTGCTGTCGATTGCTCGGGTAACTGCACAGTAGCCATAATGGTAGATCCACCAGCATTTTCCGAATCGATAAACATACCATACGCCACCAAACGAGGCGTGGTTATTACTCCTTTTCCGATTATTGGGCTGATAAAATTAATTTTCTTGTCGCCAGCCGAAGCAGTTATTCTTAGCTCCAACTCCGATATGCGCATCACATCAGCATACGGAATGGTGTCTTCCACACTGATTGTTTTTGAAGTAGCATAAGGCACTCGATACTCATTATTCTCTTTCACGCTTTCGCCTTGAATCGTAAAGCTTCTGTATTGTTTTTCTCCACCATCATATTTCAATACAGGAGTTACAATTAATATTGCTTTTTTATCAAAATATTTGGCAGGAAACTTAACAGATAGCTTCATAGCTACTTGTTCTGCATGCATTTCGAGCACATTAGGCTTCAATGTGTATTCCACCTCGTTGGCTCGATCAGCCATTTTTTGTAATCCACCACAGCTACTTAGCAGCATAACTGTTGTTACAAAAAATACGAAGTAATTAAGTAGTCGTTTTTTCATCGGTATAAATTTTGTAAGTTGTTGATATTTAATCATTTCTTTGTACGGATCAATGAAGCGTCCGTTATAAATCACTTTAAGACTGAAGTCTTATTGCATGTTATAATCACAGATCGTGCCATACGATGACTATTCACGAAATATTTCATTTATAGCCATACGACTCTAGGAATACAAATTCAAATAACACTAAACGCAATGATATAAGCTTAATTTATTTTTTCAACAGTACGGTATATTTTTAAATTATCCTGTTTCATGGAGAGATTTAATTTATGTGGCTTAAAATAAACTGACTTATAGTCAATAATTATTCATCTTTGTATAGTGGAAATAAAAATACAAATAGGGCTTAGGATTAAAGAATTGAGAAAAAAAGAAGGGATTTCTCAACAAGAATTATCTTTCGGTAGTGGTTTAGACCGTACATATATCACACAGGTTGAAAATGGAAAGCGTAATATTTCAATTGTGAATATTGAAAAAATGGCTAATGCTCTTAATCTATCAATCAAAGAACTTTTTAACGATGAACAATTTGATAACAATTGAACAAGGAATTGAAAATATAAAGGCTATAATTCCTCAAAAAAATTGCGTCAAGTATCTTTCAAATTTTATTCTTCTTTTTTATCATACTTCAAATAACTTTTTCTATATTTAGCCCTTGAAATTTAGCGATCAAAAAATGCATAAGCACTTCGTGTTATTTATTGTTGCTTATGGAATTGCGGAAACAACATCCAACAGATCGAAAAACTTACTCAAATCAATCATTTCACACACAAAAAAATCACACAATGAAAAAATTTATTATTCCCATTCTTGCTATGACAATACTCTTATCGTGTACACAAGAGCCACAGCAAAGCATTACGTATCCCTACACCCAAAAAGGTGATACGATAGATACTTATTTTGGTACTACGGTAGCCGATCCGTATCGCTGGCTCGAAGACGACAATTCGGACGAAACACAAAGCTGGGTTACTGCTCAGAATAAAGTTACTTTCGATTATTTGGCTCAAATACCTTTTCGTGAGAAAATTAAAAATCGCCTAACCGAAATTTGGGATTATCCAAAAATCTCTGCTCCTTTTAAAGAAGGTGGTTATTATTTTGTATTCAAAAATGATGGCTTGCAGAACCAAAGCGTGGTGTATATCAAAAAAGAATTGGATGGCGAAGAAAGTGTGATTCTTGATCCCAACAAATTATCCGACGATGGTACAGTAGCACTTACTACCTTTGAAGTATCCAAAGATGGAAAATACATCGCTTATGGTGTTTCACGTGGCGGATCGGACTGGAGAGAGTTTTATGTACGCAACATCGAAACGGGAGAAGACCTTGCCGACCACCTGATGTGGGTCAAGTTTTCTGGTATTTCGTGGTACAACAATGGTTTCTATTACACCAGCTACGAAGAGCCAAAGGATGGCGATCAATTAAAAGGTGTAAACGAAAATGCCAAGATTTATTATCACACCATCGGCGATACGCAAGACAAAGACCAAATGGTGTATGCCGAGCCTGACCAACCTTTACGTGGTTTTGGTGCTAGCGTAACCGAAGACGAAAAGTATTTGATTATCACCTCTACCGAATCGACTAGCGGAAATGCATTATTCGTCAAAGACTTAATGAAACCAAATGCCGAGGTGCAAAAAATAATCACAGACTTTGAGAACGACTACTGGGTAGTGGATCATAAAGACGGTAAAATATTGGTAATGACCAACGACGGTGCGCCTAAATACAGAATCGTAAGTATAGATTTGGCAAATACCACCAAAGAAAACTGGACCGATTTTATCGCCGAAAAAGATGATGCTGTTCTTACCGATGTTTCTTTCATTGGTGGCAAACTGATCGCCAATTACATGAAAGATGCGCATAGCAAAATAGAGATATACAGCACCGATGGGCAATACGAATCGGATTTAGAATTACCTGTTTTGGGTACTGTTAGTGGTTTTGGTGGCAAAAAAGAAGACATGAGTACTTTCTTTTCGGTTACTTCATTCACCACGCCATCCACCGTATACCAATACGACATTGCAAACAATACGTATATAGAGTACATCAAGCCTGAGATAGATTTTGATCCTAGCTTATACGAAACCAAGCAAGTATTCTATACCAGCAAAGATGGCGAAAAAATACCGATGTTTATCGTTCACAAAAAAGGTTTAGAATTAAACGGCAACAACCCAACTTTGCTATACGGATACGGTGGTTTCAACATCAGCCTCACGCCTTCGTTTAGTGTTACACGTCTCATCTGGCTCGAAAACAACGGCGTATTTGCAATGGCAACCTTACGTGGTGGCGGAGAGTATGGCGAAGAATGGCACCAAGCTGGTACTAAAATGAAGAAGCAAAACGTATTTGATGATTTTATTGCTGCTGCCGAATATTTGATCGAAAATAAATACACTCAATCTAGCAAATTGACACTACAAGGTGGATCAAACGGCGGATTGCTCGTTGGTGCGGTTGCCAACCAACGCCCAGAGCTGTTCAAAGTGGCACTGCCTGCCGTGGGTGTGATGGATATGTTGAGATACCACAAATTTACCATCGGACGATACTGGGCTACCGACTATGGTACAAGCGAAGACAGCAAAGAAATGTTTGAATATTTACACAAATATTCGCCTGTTCACAGTATCGTAGCTGGTGATAAATATCCTGCGACTTTGGTTACCACTGCCGATCATGACGACCGTGTAGTGCCTGCACATTCATTTAAATATATTGCGACTTTGCAAGCAAGCTACACTGGCTATCATCCTGTGATGATACGCATCGAAGCTAAAGCTGGGCACGGTGCTGGTAAACCTACATCCAAACGAATAGCTGAATATGCCGACTTATGGGCGTTCGCTTTTTTCAATATGGACGTTACACCTATTTACAAATAAGGTCAGGTCTTCGACCTGTTTGATGTTGCTTACGCAAT
>JAOZTL010000262.1:4886-5162 GCA_029942205.1 Bacteroidales bacterium
TTCTGTAAATTTATACGATTCAATGAAATACAGAATTATTGATGCCTTAGTTATGAATGCATCATATTTTTTATACATTTGCACTTAAATTCAAAAAGGAGAAGTTCATACAAAGAGCTTCTCTTTATTGTTGAATAAGGTCTTCGACCTGTTTGATGTTGCTTACGCAATTTCTGTAAATTTATACGATTCAATGAAATACAGAATTATTGATGCCTTAGTTATGCGAATTAAGAGTTAAAAATGTACATTTTATATAAAATTATAATTAATTTA
>JAOZTL010000263.1:0-3326 GCA_029942205.1 Bacteroidales bacterium
CACAAGTTAGTTTGCTATCTGTATTTCCTAAATTCAGCACAATTTCCCCAAATTTTATACTGGCAGGTGCTCCTCCCGAAGTAATGGTATTCGTGGTGCTTGCTCCTGTATTATTAATTGTGATGGTAACATAATTCGTTGTGGTCTGATAAAAATCAACGGTTGCCGACTCGTTCACCGTAATGTTTCCTGTCAAGATTAAAGCCAATGGCGTGCTATTAAAATTTAACTCACCACTTACGCCTGAGCCTACGACCAAGTGCCCAATCGCTTCGGCTGGAGAAATATCCAAAGTAATCTCATTACCATCCAAAACGCTCACCGTATTATCCGTAACAACCGATTGTCCTGGATATTCGGTGGCATCCTGCCACATTGTACCATCATATTTTTGCCAAGAACTTACACTACTCCAGTTTCCAGTAGCTTTGGACTGAAAGTCGCCTGTCGTTTGTGCTATTAATGAATGGCTAATGAATAATAAGGTAATAAAAAGGGAAAAATACTTGAAGGAGCTTTTCATAGTGTTGGTTTTATTAAGGTATTTGATCTTTTTTATCTAAAGTAAGATTTTCGATCTATTGAACATAAGTAACTTTACTTTCTCTGCATTAAATAATATTCACTTAAAAGGAGTTCTTGTTACAAATTTTCACAAAAATAAAATTCTTTTTGGAAAAACCGAAATTAAAAACGTTCTTTTTTGACGAAACTAAGTTTTGATTAGACAAAAAAAAATAAAGGATGGTTGCACGTACAAAAAAAAATGGCTCGCATTGCTGCTCATCGTTTCATTTTATTTGTGCGTGAACAATAGTCAAAGACCCTGTTCGTCAGAAACGATCACTTTCTGTTCAAAAGATTCATTATCGTTAATTACTCGTAAAAGTATAGGTATCAGGTTAAAAAAGGAGTACTATTTTACTTTTCTGCTAAGGTTTTAACATAAAACAAGTTCGAGGATCTCAATATAAATACGACTAAAATGCACATTTGGAGCAGCAAATGGCAAAAAATAAAAAATAAAAACTAGATAAATAACCTCTTTGGATGACTTTTTTGGTATAGTAGCATAATCTTTTTGTCAGAACGCACTAGAATTTCCTCTGTCCGCACAAGCGTTTCCTCTGTCCGCACGAGTATTTCCTCTGTCCGCACAAGCGTTTTCTCCGTCCGCACGAGTATTTCCTCCGTCCGCACAAGCGTTTCCTCTGTCCGCACAAGTATTTCCTCTGTCCGCACAAGCGTTTCCTCCGTCCGCACAAGTGTTTTCTCTGCCCGCACGAGTGTTTTCTGTCTCAGAATAGGTTTTTTGGTCATCTTCATTACTAAAAAAGATGCTGGTATTTAATTTTTTAATAGATTAAAAACTATTGAAAGGTATTTAATGTGGTTTTTAATTGTAAGCTTATCCATTAGTAGAGCCAAAAAAAGGCTTTTCGAAGCCTTTTTTTATATTACATCACAAATGTATAAAAATCTAATCTTCTGTAATATTCATTTCTATTTTCACTTCTTCTGCTAGCTCTTTGTCTACAAGTATACGTCCACAGTATTCACAAACGATAATTTTTTTACGTGAAGAAACATCCAATTGTCTTTGTGGCGGTATTTTATTAAAACAACCTCTACATGCATTTCTTTCGACGGTTACAATTGCTAATTTGCTTTGAACATTATTGCGAATTCGAGTATAAGCAGTCAATAAGCGAGGATCAATTTTTGTCTGTATTTCCGAAGATTTAGCTAATATCTCAGCTTCTTCTTTTTCTGTTTCAGAAACGATTTCGTCTAATTCTGTTCGTTTTAACTCCAATGCCGAACGACTATTTATCAATTCTTGCTCAAAAGTTTCAATTGTTTTTTTATTTCCTTCTACTTCTACTTTATGCTCTTTAATTCGCTTTTCACTCAATTGAATATCTAATTCTTGAAATTCAATTTCTTTAGATAAAGCTTCATACTCTCTATTGTTGCGAACGTTTTCTTGCTGGGTCTTATATTTTTTTATTTTTCCTTCCGACTCTTTAATCATTCCTTTGCGCTCTGCAATTTTCTTTTCGAGCACAGTCATCAATTCTTGATATTTATCGCCACGAGTCTCCAAACCAGCAATTTCATCTTCCAAATCTTCGACCTCTAAAGGCAATTCGCCTCGTAATGTGCGAATTTTATCTACTTCCGAATCCGTAATTTGTAATTGATATAACGCTTTTAATTTTTCTTCTATTGATAAATCTGTGCTTCCTGTTTTTTCCATCTATGTGTTTATTTATTTATTTAAGGTCTGCGACCTATTTTATGTTACTTACAGGTCTTTGACCTTTTTGATGTTGCTTACGCATTCTAAGGTCTGCGACCTATTTAATATTATACACTATTCTAAGGTTTTCGACCTTATTATAGATAAAAAACGGGGTTTGTATTCACCTCCGACAATCGAACTGCAAAATTAGGGAATTTTTTTGTTAATTTATCATACAAAAGTTCTTTTGTAAACTGTTCACTTTCATAATGTCCAATATCTGCTATGAGTATTTTACTTTCTGCATCAAAATATTCATGGTATTTGAAATCTCCCGAAATAAAAATGTCTGCTTTTATGGCTATTGCTTGCTTTAACAAAAAACTTCCTGCGCCACCGCATAAAGCTACTTTTTTTATTTTTCGCCCCAACAATGCGGTGTGCTTTATCGCTTTGGTATGGAATATTTTTTTTAATTCCAACAAAAACTCCAATTCATCCATTTCTTTGGGCAAATCGCCAAGCATACCCATTCCTGCTTTTTCGTATTTATTTTCAAGTAGATACACGTCATAAGCAACTTCCTCGTAGGGATGTTTTTTTTGCAATGCAGAAATCACTCTCGATTGCAGGTATTTTGGGAATATGGTCTCAAAACGTATTTCTTTCTCTATATGCTGTTTATCTTGCTCGCCTACAAATGGTTTTGCTCCTTCCAATGCTCGAAACGATCCTGCGCCTTTTCCTGAATAGCCACACTGGTCGTAATTACCAATATGCCCTGCGCCTGCGTCAAAAATAGCCTGACGCACGGCTTCGACATGTGTTTCGGGAATAAATGTTACCAATTTTCGTAACTCATCTTTTTTAGGTGCTAAGATCTTGCAATTTTCTAATCCGATTTTTTCACAAATCCGAGCATTCACGCCCGTATCCACGCTGTCCAAATTCGTGTGTGCGGCATAAATTGCGACATCAGCCTTTATTGCTTTTATAACTGTTCGCTCGACATAATTTCTCCCTGTCAAACTTTTCAATCCTTTAAAAATAATCGGATGATGCGCAATAATTAGATTATACC
>JAOZTL010000263.1:3336-5133 GCA_029942205.1 Bacteroidales bacterium
ATACCCTTGGTTTATAGCTTCTTCAACAATTAATTCGGTAACATCCAAAGTAATCAAAATACCTGTAATCTCTTGCAAGAAATTTCCAGTTATCAATCCTGCATTGTCATACGATTCCTGAAACGACAAAGGAGCAATACTCTCCAGATAATTTGTTACTTCTTTTATTTTCATTTTTCCTTCTATTTAGACTCACTGTGTATTAGATCTTTGAGAAATATCACGTATGAAAATTTTCACACAAATGCATAAGTAATATTTAAAAAGCAGAAGACTTTAGAGTTGATTTTTCAAATCGAGTAATAAATTTTTCATTTCTTTCAATGACTTAATTACTTCAAAATTATTATCTAAATCGTCTTTATTATCTTTCATTTTTTGTCTCGCTCCCTTCAAGGTCATTCCTCTTTCCTTCACTAAATGATAAATTTTATGAAAGTTGTCAATATCGTTTTGCGAAAATAAACGATTTCCTTTTGTGCTTTTTTGAGGTTTAATTATAGGAAACTCTTTTTCCCAATACCTTATTAATGAGGTATTTACATTAAACATTTTGGACACCTCACTGATTGAATAATATAATTTATTATTTTCTGTGTTTTCCTTTTCCATCTCTTGAAATTTTGTAAGCTGTTTGCTATTAAATTATTTTCTTTGTATCCAAGCTTAATCTAAGCTTAAGCCACCTAGCGACGATACTTTTATCATATAAAAGTATTGTGCTGGCGTTAGATCTCCAAAGAAAAAGTTGATTGGGTTAAGTGGTTTATTGTTCAGTATCACTTCATAATGCAAATGCTCGGTTACTGATTTGCCCGTATTTCCTGTCAAACCAATAACATCGCCTCGCTTCACTTTCGCTCCTTGTCTTACAAGAATTTTGCTCAAATGCGCATAGCGTGTTTCATAACCATTGCCATGAGAGAGCATTATTTGTTTTCCATGAAGACGCTTTTCATTTGCTTGCGAAACCGTTCCATTGGCTGTTGCATAAACAGGTGTTCCTTCTTTTATCGCAAAATCAATTCCTTCGTGAAAAGCAGGAGTCTTATAAAAAGGGTCTATTCGTTGTCCGAAACCATAAAATATTAACTCAAAATCATGATTTTGTAATGGTTGAATAGACGGAATATTTTCTAATACTTTAGACTTTACTTCAAAAATAGAGTCTATATTAAAAACTAATCGTTCTTGTTTTTCTACTTCATTTTGTATGCTTTTTAATCGAAGCGCATTATTTGCAACAAGCTCGGATAAATCGAGATGCTTATTTTTTTCTGAATCTAATTTGTTTGAGTCTTTCATCAAAGTAGGATCTGTCTCAAAAATAGCTCTATAAATATTGTCATCTCGCTTCTGAACGTCTTGCAAAACAGTATTTGTTTGTTCGTACTTATCTCTTAACCGTTCATACTGCTCTTCTAATTGTTTATTTTCACGCTTTAATTTTCGCTCATTTTCAGATTCTGCAACATACGAAAATGTAACAAAAAAAATAAAGCCTATAACTATTCCTGCAAATAATTGTGTTAAAACGACTCTAAATAATTTTCTTTTTGTACTAACACCTTCTTCGTCATATTGCAACAAATCCGGGTCAAATTTATATTCGTTCTCTGCCATTTTAAAATATGCTATTAAGGTCTTCGACCTATTTGATGTTGCTTATGCATTTATATAAAATTCACTTAGATACTGTGATCAATTCCAAATTTTTTCTTATAAATATATATATATTACCTTTGTCAAACAGAAAGAAGGCATTCTTCTTCATCATTGCCCGATGCCGATCGCTGT
>JAOZTL010000264.1 GCA_029942205.1 Bacteroidales bacterium
TTTTCCTGGAAAATTCCTGTTTCCTGTGCTTATTGTAATCTCACCTACACCGTTTTGTCCAACTTGCCCTGCTGCACAACCTGCACAGCCCGCATTTGAAACCAATGCGCCTGATTCTTTAAAAATTTTAATCAAACCTTCGTCCATTGCTTGTATCCAAATTTTATCTGTTGCAGGTACAATTTTAAGTACAATTCCAGGGGCTACTTTATTGCCTTTTAATACATTTGCAACTTCACGTAAATCTTCAATTCTACCATTGGTACAACTTCCAATAAATGCAGAATCAATTTTCACTTTTTTAGCTTCAATAATATTTACCGTATCGTGTGGTTTTCCTGGCAAAGCAACCATTGGCATGAAACTGCTTAAATCGATTTCAAAAGTCTGAGCATAAGTTGCATCTGCGTCGGCTTTTATGATTTCGATTGAGCGCCCTGTGCGTTCTTCTGCATATTTTTGGATAGCTTCATTTGGTGTGAAAAAAATGATGATTGCACCCATTTCTGTTGCCATTGATGAAATGGTAATTCGCTCATCCATAGTGAACTTGTCTACTTCTTCACCATAAACTTCAATCGCATAGCCAAGTAATTGGTTTGCACCAAATTTTGAAAGCAGATTAAGCACAATATCTTTAGCGTACAGTCCTTTTGCACGTTTGCCATTAAGGTTAATTTTTACTGTTTCAGGTGTTTTGAACCATATTTTTCCTTTTGCAAAAGCAACAGCAATATCCTTATCACCCATACCTTGACCAAATGCTCCAATTGAACCAAGAATATTAGCATGTGAATCGGTTGTAACAGCTGTAGAACCAGGGTAAGCCAGTCCTTCCTCAATAAGTGCGTGTGTTCCAATTCCATGATTAATATCGAACACTCTAATTCCTTTTTTACGTGCATAAACTCTACAAATTTGCTGATTTACAGCATATTTTTGGTCAGATCCCGTTGGATTAGTGTCAAAAGTGAAGAACGTTTTTGAAGCATCATCAATTCCTAAATTATTGTCTTCGATGTTTTTAATCACATTTGCACCGCCAAAATCACGAGTAACACGTGCATCTATTTCAATATCAACGATGTCGCCTGGCTTAACACTTTCGTATTTTGAGTGATTTGACAGAATTTTTTCTATTATTGTCATATTCATTTGTGTTTGTTTTTGATTTGTGAAGAGCAAAATTAATAAAAATTACTTATTCTCAGACAGACTTCGTATGTTTTATTATTTTGGATGATCTATATTTTAATATCTTAATAAGTTGTTATACTGTATGATTAATTGGATAAATTTATGTCTAACTTATTGATTATTATGATCAATTTGTAAAAAAACTTTTTAATATATAAATAAGAATGAATAAATTAGTTATATATTAATAATTCTGTATTTTACTGATAGTGTGAATTTCCAGAATTGCGTGAACTACATTAAATAGATCGAAGACCTTATTATTCTGAAATATTTTTTGAGGAATCTTCTTCAATAATTGATTTCTTGATTTCGGCAAGCATCGTTTTTAAATTAAATGGCTCTTTTTGTTTATCTATCAATCCTTTTTGTAAAATAATTCTTAATTCATCAATACTCTTATTTTCAATGAGTTTTGAATGGTATGATAAGCTAATTTTGCCTGTTTCTTCTGAAACGACAAGCGTGAATGCGTCGGTATTTTCGCTTATTCCAATGGCTGATCGATGGCGTAGTCCTAAGTTTGGTGAGATTCTAGGATTTTCGGAAACAGGTAAAACACAGCGAGCGGCAATTATTTTTTCAGATTTTATTATTGCAGCACCATCATGCAGAGGTGCATTTTTAAAGAAAATATTTTGAATTAATTCGGAACTCGTTTTAGCATCTAAAATTTCGCCTGTTTCGGTATAACTGTCTAGTGAACTTTGATTAGAAATGACAATTAGCGCACCTGTTTTAGTTATAGAAAGTTTTTGACAAGCATCCAGTATGTCATCAAGTGCTATTTCTGGCTCTGGTTTGATAATAAACGAAAAAATATTTTCAATAGCAAAATTAGCATTAGACAAATAACGTGTACCAATAATTAAAAAAAAACGACGAATTTCTTGTTGAAAAACAATCAATATCGCAATAACACCAACGCCCATGATTTGTCCTAAAATAGAGCTAAGTAGCTGCATATTAAGGGCTCTGACCATAAACCACAACATGTACAAACTAAACACGCCAACAAAAATATTCATTGCAACAGTGCCTCGAATAAGTATATACACTTGATAAAAAATAAATGAAACAAGTAATATATCAAGAAAATCTATAAAGCCGATGTCTAAAAATGTCATTGGAGCATTTTGTTTATTTGAATAATTTCTCTAGCTTCTTTGACATCATGCACACGTAATATATTTGCGCCTTTTTGTAATGCAATCGTGTGCAATGCCGTAGTTCCGTTTAGTGCTTCTTCTGGAGATATTTGTAATGGCTTGTAAATCATTGATTTGCGAGAAACGCCAACAAGAAGTGGCAGATCAAATAATTGAAATTTCTCTAACATGCTTAATAGTTGATAATTATGTTCTAAGCTTTTACTGAATCCAAAGCCTGGATCAATAATGATGTCGTTTGCGCCCAATAACTTTAATTGACTGATTTTATCGGTAAAATAGGAAAATATTTCCTTTATAATATTCTCATAAACAGTATTTTGCTGCATATTTTGAGGCGTGCCTTTTAAGTGCATCATTACATAAGAAACTTGTAAATTAGCAATGGTTTCAAACATTTTTACGTCCATATTTCCCGCAGAAATGTCATTAATCATCCCGACTTGAAATTCTTCTATCGCTTTTTTGGCAATCGTTGATCGAAAAGTATCGATGGAAATAACAATATTAGGGAATTTTTTCCGAATGACCTCTAATGCAGAAAAAATACGCTTAGATTCTTCTTTTTCAGTAATATGAGTCGCTCCTGGGCGGCTCGAATAGGCACCAATATCAACAATATCAGCCCCTTCACGTATTACTTGTGCAACTCTTTTTACGATTAAATCATTTTCAGTATATTTACCTCCGTCATAAAAAGAATCTGGTGTAATATTGACAATTGCCATTACAATTGGAGCTTCTAGGCTGATTAATTGACCATTACAATTAATACTTGTTCTCTTTTGATACGTTTGCACTGTACTTAATTGAATAGAATGAATAAAAAATAGAATGTTTTTTGCAAAAGTAAGACTTATTTTCTGTAAAAATTAATACTTTTATACTTTTTTAAGGCTTTGCTCAAAATTATCAGAAGACAAGATTTTGCTTAATATAAGCAAGTGAATAAAATTAACTGAGTATTAAATAATAAAATTACAAAATTACGTAAATAATATTAAATAGGTCGAAGACCTTGATGAAATATAAAATAATAATATGACCAAAACAGACCAACAATTTGCTGCAATAGGTGAAATATGTAAAACTATTTATCAGGAAAAAATGAAAGATTATGGTGCTGCTTGGCGCATTTTACGCCCTAAATCATTGACTGATCAGATTTTTATTAAAGCACAGCGAATTAGAAATTTAGAGATAAATAAAGAACAAAAAGTAAGCGATAATATTCGCTCAGAATATATTGGAATTATAAATTATGCAATTATGGCATTGATACAGTTAGACTTAGGATTTGGCGATAAAGCAGACTTGTCTACCGAAGAAGCCACTCGTTTGTACGACAAATATTTTGAGCAAGCTAAAGAATTGATGCAAAATAAAAATCATGATTATGGCGAAGCATGGCGAAGTATGCGTGTCAGTTCGTATACCGATTTGATACTAATGAAATTATATCGAACAAAACAAATTGAAGATAACGAAGGAAAAACCATCGTTTCGGAAGGTATTGATGCAAATTATTTTGACATGATTAATTACTCTGTTTTTGCATTGATTAAGTTTGAATTTAAACAAGAATAAAAAACACATATAATATTATGAAACCCTTATGGAGGGATTTATTACAAATAACTAATCATTTTGCTCAAGCGAATGATTAAATTTCAACAACTTACAAAAAATTATAACATTATGAAAATATTAATTTTACTTAGCCGATTATTTGTAGGAGCTGTTTTTGTTTTTTCGGGATTTGTTAAAGCAGTAGATCCTGTTGGATCGGCAATCAAATTTACCGATTATTTTAATGCTTTTTCGATGCCATGGTTGGTAGATTTAGCATTGCCTTTAGCCATGATTTTGAATGCTTTAGAGCTAATTGTAGGCTTAACTTTAATGCTCAATATTCGTCCAAAATTGTCTGCATGGGCAGCTTTGGTATTCATGAGCTTTTTCACTCCATTAACTCTGGTGCTGGCTATCGATAATCCTGTTTCGGATTGTGGTTGCTTTGGCGATTTTCTTATTTTAACAAATTGGGAAACATTTTTCAAAAACTTGATTATTTTACTTCCAACGATTTTTTTGATTATAAAACGAAAAGATCTAAAATCAGGAGTATCTACTAGAAATCAGAGTTTTGCAATAGCTTTTTTCTTTGCATTTGCCTTTTTATTTCAGTCGTATAATTACAAACACTTGCCAATATTCGATTTTCGCCCTTATAAAGTAGGGAATTATTTACCCGATTTGATGATTGTGCCCGAAGGGATGCCGCAAGATTCGTTTGCAACGTATTTGTATTATCAGAAAGATGGTGTAACAGAGGAGTTTACGATGGAAACCTATCCATGGGAAGACACTACTTGGGTGTGGGTAGATACAAAAAATGTTTTGGTGAAAGAAGGCTATCATCCTCTTATTCATGATCTTAATATTATTACCACACGCTTCAATTCGCTTGAGCAAACGGAAGGAACTGATTTGATTGATGAAATTCTCGAAAAAGAAGAATATGTCTTTTTGTTTGCTTCTCATGATTTATTTCAATCTAATGCACAAGCATTTTTTAATCTTAAAGAAATTGCAGATTATTTAGCCGAACGCAATATCGAGCTGTATTGCATCACGTCATCGTCGGATACAGATATAGAAAGAATACGTCCAAAATTACCATTTAATCTGAATTTTTATCGTACCGATGGAATTACCATTAAAACAATGATC
>JAOZTL010000265.1:0-1928 GCA_029942205.1 Bacteroidales bacterium
TAAAACAAAAAAAAAAATTGAATTTATTTCGGGTATTTTGATATTAAATTGGTATAACACCACAAACAATGACTTTTCGTCCATTGAAAAGTCAAATAAAAAAATTCTTTTTTTAGGAACGCAAATGACTGAAATTACCATGCAAGAGATAAAAATGACTTTGCGGACAGACACGCCAGCTTCTACTTGTTAGGGGATTGTTCCGAAATAACTTGACGCTTTCAACTTGTTAAAAAACAAAATAACTTCGTTTAAAACTGTCAATTTATTTCATCGCAATCCCTAAGTATTATGCTAGTTTAAATTTATTTTTTGTTCAATGATAATATTTTTGTATTTTCATGAAAAAATGCAGCTTAAAATTAAAGCACTAGAGAATTGTATGGAGACAAAACGGATAAGCATTTAAGGAACGCAAATTAAAAAAACGTTATAAATAATGACATTAGAAGAAAAAATAACCGAAGAATTGTACCGAAGGGTATTAAAAAAAGATAGAGATTTATATGCTGGTCAAGAATATTTTGATAAGAAAAGTGCAACGATCACTGCTTTAACCGAAATGACTTCGCTTTCGGAAAATGAAGTAGATCAACTAGCAAGAGAAGTGCATAGTGAGGTAGCTGAAGAGTATCGCCGCCAAAACAAATTGCACCTGAATATGGCAGTGAGTGGTTTTTCACTTCTTTTCATTGCTTCGCTTACGGTTATTACCTTGATTTCGGCAGCAGCGGCATGGATTTCGGCTATTGTAGCTATTTCTGGTTTATTGGTAATTTTTAGATATTACAAACAATTTGTACGTAATCGTCAAATAATTATTGATAATTTTGATAAAAAAGGACATAATTGGAAAGAAGATTCAAACTTTAGACAAAAACGATACATAGAAAACAATCAATACGTATTTGAGGGAGGTACGGAGGATTGGTGTTATTGGGATTCGGTCGATTTTAAATTACCCACTAAATTCACACTCGAAATGACGAGCTTATGGAAAGAAGGAACTTATGGCACTTACGGTGTGATGATCGCAGATGGAGATGAAAATAATTTGACTTTAGAGCTAAATGCACGAGGAGCAGTTAGTTATTCGATAAGTAAAAACAGCAAAAAGGTGATAAATAAAAGCTGGAAAGAGGATTTTATTTACAAAGGATCATCTAAAAAAAAGAATACCATTAAGCTGAAAGTTGATAATGACAAATTTAAGTATTATGTAAATGACAAACTTGCTTACAATGGAAAAAAAGACATATTGGGCGATTTTGTGAATATTGGTCTGAGGGTGTGCGATATACAGATTGTTGCTTTCGACTCTCTACGTATTATGGATGATAAAACGAAAGCTGTTTTGTTGGACGAGAATTTCAAAATACCTCATCAAGATTGGACACCGAAATTACAAAAAGAATATACTAAATCGTTTGAAAATAATCAATATATTATTGAAACATTTCGTGACGAATGGTGCTATTGGTCGCACTTTCCGCTGGATGTATCGCAAGCTTGTGATTTTACTTTACGAGCGGTCTGGATGGAAGGCGAAACAAGTAATTTTGGCTTGATTATTTACGAAGAAGGTGATGATTATTATAGTTTTCAGATACAACGAAATGGCAAGGCTCGCTATTTTATTAAACGAAATGGCAAAACGGTATTTACGGCGAATTATACGGACACCGAATATCGTGGAGACGGGAAAAAGCCTGTTACATTAAGTGTGAAAATAGAAAAACAAAAGTTTGAATATTATATTGATGGCATTTTTGTTATTTCGGGTGATTTTCCTCAAAAGGAAATCAAAAAAATATCCACCAGCGTGTGTGGATTCCAAAAAATAGCTTTTGATAAATTAGTTGTCGAAGAAAAATAAGCACTTCGTGCTATTTAATGTTGCTTACGCACTTGTGTAAAGTCATCACAAT
>JAOZTL010000265.1:2028-5097 GCA_029942205.1 Bacteroidales bacterium
GGAAAGAAAGGTATAATTGTGTATCTTGCTGAATCGTCGGAATTTGCATAATTGCGTAAGCACTTCGTGCTATTTAATGTTGCTTACGCACTTGTGTAAAGTCATCACAATCAATAATTTATCGGAAAGAAAGGTATAATTGTGTATCTTGCTGAATCGTCGGAATTTGCATAATTGCATAACATCAAATAGATCAAAGATCTAGTTTATATAAAATAATAAAAATGCGATTTCGTCTAAAAATTTTCATTATTTTCCAATGCTGTTCGAGTTCGTCTATTTCGGTATCACTAAAATCATTATACACGTTGGAGTACATTACATAAGTGTTTTGAGTCAAATCGAGAGGGCTGAATGATGTTTGTTTTCCATTCAGTTCGGTATCGTTTTGTGAAGCAATATTAGGAAAATGGCTGCCAATGCTTGCTGGTTCTAATTTTTCCTTTTCGATGTAATCCATTGCTTCACGCTGCAATTCGACATAAGGCAAATAAGCCAAGGAAGCATCCCAACCTTGCGCTATTCTGTGTGGGTATACCCAGAAATTACCCGAAAGCATGCTTACGAGTGCAATCAGAAAATACACTTTAGCGTGTTTCCATTTGCTTTTATCTAATAATTGAATAAATAAAAGCTGGGCGATAATAAATATTGGCAATAAATAACGGTGTGCACTCAAGTGCTTGTGAATAATCAAACTAGGACTAAGTACAAGAAGCGAAGCGACAAGAGCAAAAAGTAGAATTTTGCTTTTTTTTGTCCATGGACTGCGCCAAATAAGAACAGGCAAAATTACCCACATCACCACACGTCCAAAATCAATCGTGCGCCAAATAATAATCCCTACATTATACAAAAAATCGGATGCCCCGACCACTTGAAACGATGCAGCCCAAGGCGAATCGGGATGATAGCCAATCCAGCCTTTCTGTATATAATGATAACTCAAGAAGGCTAAACTGATGAAAGCTGCTGGTAAATATCGAAAAAGCAAAATCGTTTGATGAAACAAAAAACTACGCAAATCATAAAAACGGAGATTGACAAAAGTATCAATAATGAACAGCAACATAACAACCATCATTCCACGTAGGCTAATTATCGATAAAAAAAGAACAGCTACGCCCAACCACATCGATTGCTGACGAACAATGCTATTCAATGCCAATAAAAAGAAAAATATTAGAACAATATCAGGCGATACTAGGCTACTTTGTGCAAGTAAAGTGGCATCGGATAAAAGAAAAATACTTGCCCAAATTAGATTTTTGGGTGATACAAAAAAACGAGCAATACGAATACTCTGCCACGCTATACCGAACAAAAAAGGAAGCATCGCAAAATGGGACACAAGTAGGCTTTTGCCAAACACATTCCATGCAGTAGCCAAGTATAAACCAAACAACGGAGGGTGTCCGCTATCAAATGCGTTAGGAACAAGAAAGTAGGCAAAATGATGATCGTAGTACCACTGTGCTTGCTTAGATGCCAATTGAATAGTGTCCCAAAAGAATGGATGATCGGATACGGCATACGTCAGTCCGATGAAAAAAAAAGAAAAGGCAGCCATAAGCTGCCAGTTGTTATTCTTCTTTGTCTCCAAAAGTATACCAGTTTATTTTTCGTGATAAAATCATGATCGTTGCAAGTACAGCAAATAAGCCAAGACTACCTAGTAGTAATGCATAATCTTCTAACTGTAAGGTGGTGAACATAAATCCGTAAAGGATAAACAATATGCCGCCCATAATACCTGTCAGTAGCTTGCGTTCAAAAATGCTATGCGAATAAATTGTAATTAATGTAATAATGGCAATACTCGAAATAATGTAAGCCAAATTGAAATGAATGTGCTCAGTAAGCGATAACAATAGAACATAAAAAATAATGATAGCCAAGCCCACAAGTAAATACTGAATAGGGTGAATGCGTTTCTTATTAAACGTTTCTACCGAAAAGAATATAAGAAATGTAAGTGCAATGAACATGATGGAGTATTTGGCTGTTCGGTAGGTTTTCTGATATCCATCAACAGGAATCAACAAACTAACGCCAAATTCCGACGAGCTCACATTGTGTTTGTCGTCTTGCCATTGTTGTGGATAATTTCGGTTGAGATGAAGAATCTCCCATTGTGCCACAAATCCACTGTCGGTAACGGTATGCGAATCGGGCAAAAATGCACCATCAAATTTAGGTGTAGCCCAGTTGGATTTCAGTTGGATGCTTGTTTCTTTTCCTAATGGGATAAAATTGAGATCGTAGCTGCCACGTAGTTCTAAATCTAAACTAAAGACAGAGTTTTTAGTTGTGTCGCTAATGGGAATTTTGCACAATACGCCAGAACTGATTATGTCTTGATTTTCGAGTCCTGGTTCAAATTCATAATTTTTGTTGTTCCACTCCAAATTAATTTGTTTTTGGATGCCTCGCATGTCTGGAATACCTAACGAAACGAAAGCATCTTTCCAAATAATATCTCTAGGTGCAATTTTCCATTCATCGAATCTTAAATGTCTAAAATCGCCGCTGATTTTTAAGGAACTATTATAAACCACGACTTTGTAGATTCCTCGTTTGCGTATTTCTGGAGTCAGTATGCCTTGAATGTTTAAATGATTGGGAAGAAAATGAAGGTAATGAATTTCGGAATGACGTGTTTTTTTACCAGCATCATCGGTAGTGGTAAAATAGCTATTGAATGGAATGGAAAGCACCAAGCCTGTAATGGTTTGGGAGTAGCCCCATTTGGAGCTAACTTCATCGATAGCAGATTCTTGTGTGTATTCTCGTTCCGAGATCAAGGATTCTATCATCGCCGATGGGATGAGCAAAATCAGTATCAAGAAACCAATAGAAAGCATGCGAGCAATAACTGAATTTTGCATCCAGCCATTCATTCTGTCTAAAAAAGAGTCGTTGTTTGTCATAATTTTTTTAGTTAAATTAGATTTAAGCACTTCGTGCTATTTGATGTTGCTAGGCAATTTAATTTTAGACCTTGTCTATTTATTATTTTCTGACTAAGTCTTTTTTTGTTGGTTTTTGAAAAGTGCCTAAAATTCAATA
>JAOZTL010000266.1 GCA_029942205.1 Bacteroidales bacterium
AGGATAGTAAAAAGACGAATGCAAACCTGGCAAGGAAGTTCCTTCATTTTTATGTTTTTCTATTGTTTCTTTTGCCACACTTCCCAAACGCAACATACACAACGGAATTTTTTCGGGCGTAGTTCCGTAAGCGTAAAAATCTTCAGCACCCATGCTTGGTTTTAATTTTACAATAGCTTCTTCGTTCATTTCTTTTTTTAGAATTTCAGCTATTTTTTCGGTTAATTCAGGGTTGTTTATTCCGGGTGGAAGGCTTTTATGTACTTCAATAACAGTTGGATATTCTTTTTCGTTAAGTCCTGCTGATGCCGCAATACCATTGCAAATTCGGGTAATGGAACTTATCAGTTGAGCAGAAACCTCTTCCGAATAACTGCGCAAAGTGAGCATCATGTGAACCTCATCTGAAATTACATTGTGTTTTTTGCCACCATGAATTGCACCAACCGTTACCACCGCAGGGCTTAGTGGCGAAATTTCTCGGCTCACTATCGTTTGAAGTGCCAAAATAATTCGTGCAGACAGTACAATTGGGTCTATTGCTTGATGCGGATAAGCACCATGCCCGCCATGCCCGTGAACAGTTATTTCTACGGTATTTACTTTCGACCATGCAGGACCAGGTATGTATCCTACTTTTCCAGTTTCTAATTCGGGACTAACATGGTAAGCTAAGGCTAATGAGGGAATTGGGATTTTTGAAAACAAATCATTTTCCATTAAAACAGCTGCTCCGCCCATCTCTTCGGCAGGTTGTGCGAGCATTATTAGTGTGCCTTTCCATTGTGTTTTCATTTTCGACATAAGTTCTGCAACGCCCACATATACAGTCATGTGCATATCGTGTCCGCAAGCGTGCATTATGCCCGTTTTCAAACCGTTAAGCGTATCTGTTTTTGTACTGGCATACGATACTCCGGTTTTTTCGAGAATTGGCAAAGCGTCAAGGTCTGTTCTGTACATAATTACCGGACCTTCGCCATTTTTTAGAACGCCTGCAAAACCGTATCCTCCAATATTGTCAATTATCTCAAAACCAAATGATTTAAGCCTTGCAGAAAGTAATTTTGAAGTTTCTTTTTCCCTGTATGATAATTCTGGGTTTTTATGCAAATGCTTGTATAAATCTACTTTTGAACTTATCGTTTTTGAAAGTTCTTTGTCTATTTGCTTTACAATGTCCGTTTTTTGAGACCAAACAAGCTGAAAAGCAAAAATAGCAAACGTTATTAATATTATTTTTTTCATTTTATTTGTTTTTATTGTGTAATATTTAAAATAGATCTCGCCCTTTCAGGGCTTTGTAAACTTTAAAAATATTATTGTCATAGGGCGTTGCCCTATGCTAATGATTGCGCCCTTTCAGGGCTAAATGCAAATTCTTAAAGTTGTATTATTAAATATTCAACAAATTCATAATTGTTTTTTGCAAATCTGTATCTCTTGACGATGAGCCAATCATTATTTCAAATTCGCCCGCTTCGGTTACAAAATTCATTTCGGCATTCCAAAAAGAAAGTTTTTCTGGTGTTATTTCAAATGTTACCGTTTGTGTTTCGCCAATTTCTAAATAAATTTTCTGAAAAGCTTTCAGCTCTTTTACGGGACGTGTTACCGATGAAACACAATCACGAATATACATTTGTACCACTTCGTGACCAGCAAAATTGCCAATGTTTTTTACTTTTACAGAAATTTTTGTCGTTTCGTTTGGCTCTATTTCCTTTTTTTCTAAGTTTAACTTAGAATATTCAAATTTTGTGTAACTTAATCCGTAACCAAACGCAAAAAGTGGACTTACATCGTCAAAAAGATAACCTCTGCGGTCGTTTGGCTTATGATTGTAGTAAGCCGGAATGTGTCCGACCGAGCGAGGAAACGAAATTGGAAGTTTTCCGCAAGGATTAAAATCGCCAAACAATACATCGGCAACAGCACCACCAGTTTCTTGTCCCAAATACCAACATTCTAAAATGGCAGTTACGTTTTCGTTTACATAATTTATACTTAACGGACGACCATTAAACAGACAAACAACAACAGGCTTTCCAGTTTCAAGCATTGTTTTAACTAGCTTATTTTGAGAACCTACCAATTCTAAGTTGGTTCTGTCGCCTAAGTGTTTTTCGTTCCACGCCTCACGTGAAGTGAGTTCGTTTCCGCCTATGGATAGAATTATTACATCGGATTGTTCGGCTGTTTTTACGGCTTCGGCAATTTTTAATTTGTCTTCTTTTTTCTTGCTCAAAATCACTTTGTCGGTTGCTTCCCAGTCGCCTGGTTTTGTTATTTCGCAGCCTTGGGCGTATAGAATTTCAATTTCTTGTCCTACTTTTTCTTTAATTCCGTCTAAAACAGAAGTGTAATATTTTGGTTTTCCGCTGTAACCACCCAGCAGAATTTCATTGGCATTAGGACCAATTACCGCCAGCTTTTTTATCTTATTTTTAGTTAGTGGAAGTAAATTATTTTCATTTTTTAGCAATGTAATTGCTTCGCTTGCAGCCTTTAAAGCCAATGGTCTGTGCTTTGCACTTCCTGCAAATTCTTCGGCGAAAGCCGCATCAACATACGGATTATCAAACAGACCCAAACGAAATTTATACTCCAATAAACGAGAAACAGTTTCGTTTAATTTATCTTCTGAAATACGTTTTTCTTGTACTAATTCTTTCAAATTTGAGTAGCATTCATCTAGTGGAAGTTCGGTATCAATACCAGCGGTAAAAGATTGAAAAGCAGCTTCTTTTTCATCTTTAGCTACCAAATGACGTTCTTCTAATTGTTTAACTGCATAATAATCAGACACAACAAAGCCTTTAAAATTCCACTCGTCTCGCAATACATTTTGCAATAACCATTTATTTTTATGCGAAGGCAGACCATTTACCTCGTTGTACGATGCCATAACCGACATGGCATTTGCCTTTTGAATTGCCGCTTTAAAAGGTGGCAAAAAAACTTCCCTCAACACACTTTCCGACACATTTACAGGCGCACAATTAGAGCCGCCCTCTGGTTGTGCATGAGCAACAAAATGTTTTAATGTAGCTATAATATGCTTATTGTCAATTGTTTCGCTACTTCCTTGAAAACCTTTTACTGCCGCTACAACCATTTCGCTAACCAGAAACGTGTCCTCGCCATAGGTTTCTTCCACTCTGCCCCAACGAGGCTCACGAGCCACATCGGCAACAGGCGTAAGTGCATGATGCCCACCACGACTGCGAGTTTCATGTGCAACCAGCGAAAAAACCTTTTCAATCAAATCCGTATTCCACGTTCCAGCCAATGCAATTGGTTGCGGAAAACAAGTCGCATCTTGCACCATTTGTCCGTGCAGACACTCCTCGTGAAAAATTACCGGAATACCTAATCGTGTTTCTTCGATGTAGAATTTTTGAATTTTATTAGTCAATTCAGCCATTTTTTTTGCAGAATTTTCTACAAAACCAACTTCTGCAATTCTACCAGCACCAGTAAAAAAAAGCTTTTTTGCTTTCTCTGGGTCATAATTTCCCTGCGCATCTTGAAAATTCCCTTTCTTTGCATAAATACACAAAGTTTCAGCGACTTTTTCGTCCAAAGTCATTTTACTCAAAAGGTCTTTTACACGCTCCGAAATCGAAAACGTATTGTCTTTATAAATTGCTGTGTTGTTCAAATTTTATTTTGTTAAATTGTCCTATTTTATAAATTGCCACGTCCTTTAGGGCGTGGATTAATTGCTAACTGAATGTTTTTGTAGGGCTTTAGCCCTTTTTTAATACTCTGTTAGTAAAGGGCTAAAGCCCTAATTAGTTTTGTTTAGTTTTTATTCCACGCCCTAAAGGACGTGGCAATAGATAAAAAAGTGTAAACCATTAAATAAAAAACGCTTAAATTCCTAATATAAATAATTCGCCAATTGTGTAATCTTCTGATGAAAAAGGTTTTAAACGGAAACTATATGAATATTCCTTTGCAGGAAGTGTGTATTTTTTGTGTGTGTTTGCTCCCCAACTGTTATCACCGCCAACGCCCATCTGTTTGTAGTCGAGGTTTAGCGTTATTGAATTTCTTTTGGGTAACTCGTGAGGGTGTTTGGCTTTTTCTAAATCCCAAAGCGTATTAGACCAAGCACTTACGCTTAATAATGGCTGACCAATTGCCATAATTCCTTGTCCTTTTTTGTTCTGTAAAGCAAACCAACGAACGTCTGTTTTATTTGCATTTTCTTGCGGACGAATGTATGAATGTTCCTCTGCCTGAACGCTTGAGCTATACAAATCAACGGCTGCTCCTGTTTTTCTATCCCAATAAGTCTCGTGTGGTCCTCGTCCGAACCACTGTATTTTGTTAAATTCTTTTGGCATTTGTAACTGCATTCCAAAACGTGGAATATTTGGCAATTCCTTATTTCCTGGCTCAAATTTGGTGTCTATTCTTATTTCCCCGTTTCCGTGAATAAAATAAACACGTGTGTAGTTTGCATCTAATCCGTTTAGTTTTGAATTGACTGTAACTTCAAGTAAATGAGGCTGTTGATGATTAATTTTCAAGTTTGTAACTTTCAAATTTTGAGCGGCTGTTTTCCAAATTTCTAAACGTTGGGGCATTTTATTTCCTTGGTCGTTGTCGGTTGGCGCACGCCAAAAGTTTGGCACTAAGGGACTTGATAAAAGTTCTTGTTTTCTATGCACAAACGAAAAAATAGCACCAGTAGTTTTGCTTATTTTTACAGAAAATCCTTTTCCAATAACTGAAATTTCGTTCTCATTTTCAGTATATTTTACTTTCGGAAATTTAGAAATGTCTTTTTTAATTGCTTTTTTTGTTGGAAACGGTATTTTAAATTGCTCCCAAGCCATAATATGTCCTTTTTCTGCCCAAGCTTGCTTGTTTTTGAGTTTGAAAATGAATTTTACAAAATATTCTGTTTCTGGAATTGTTTCTATTCCTTTTATTGGGATAGAAAAATCACGTTTTTCTTTTGCTTTTAAATTTAGCTGTTTTAGTTCGCCTTTTTTTAGTGTTTTTCCGTTTGCCATTAGTTCCCAAGTGGCATCAAGAAAATCTAAATTGCGAAAATCGTATTT
>JAOZTL010000267.1 GCA_029942205.1 Bacteroidales bacterium
AAAGAAAAAGGATATGAACTTTTTGACATAAGTTTTGATCTGAATGATTTGGAAAGTCTATTTGAAAAAGATTATTCAACAGAGAATTATTTAGAAGAAGCTTTGCATTATTATGAAAAAGGCTTGTTGTATTATAAAAATAATGATTACGATTCGGCACTTGATAATTTCAAAGAAGCCTACTCTTGGAATCCGCTTCACAAAGAAACATGCTATTATTTAGGAATGATTTATCAATCAGATGAAGATTATGAGTATTCTTTAGGCTATTTCACTGATGCTATTTTAGTCGATTCTATGTATGGAGAGTCCTATTTTTACAGAGGTTTGAGCCATTTTTATCTTGAAGATTATCAGAAAGCAATCAATGATTTTGATAGTTCTGTTGTCTATTTTCCTGAGTTAGCGCATATTGCAAAATACAATACAGCACTAGCTTATCATAATTTAGAAGAACTCGATAAAGCGCAGGAAGCAAATAATGAATCATTGGCATTTAATTCTGAATATCAATATTCACGATTTAATCAAATAAAACTATTTTTTGTCTTAGAAAAATATAAGAAAGCATTGTCTTTAATTCCTAGTTATTCAGCAGAATTTCCCGATGATTATTTGCCTGACTTTTATGCAGGATTGATTTATGAACAATTAGGAAACATTTCAAAAGCCTTGGAAGCTTATGATAAATCAATAGCATTAAATGCAAATTATTTTCAGACCTATTATAATAAAGGAATATTATATTTTTATCAAGAAGATTATGAGCAAGCATTATTTAATCAAGGAAAAAGTATTGAATTAAAATATGATGATTATGAAAGTTACTTGGCACGAGGTGATGTGTATTTAGCTCTTGAAAATTATAATAGTGCTATTGCTGATTATGATATTGCTTTGTTGTATTCAGCTAATAATGCGTATGCGTATTTTCAAAAAGCAGTTTGTTGTGAAAAAGTAGGGCAAAATCAATTAGCTATTGATAATTATAAGTTTTACATTGAATACGAGAAGGAAGACGAAAAAAATATAAAAATAGCAAATGATAAAATTGCTATTTTGAAATAAATATTTCGTCTTAAATAGAAGTTTTTACAAATAGAAAATAGTTTATATCATTAAAAATTAGAAAAAATGAACGATTTGAAAAATATCCAATATCATGATAAAAATATAATATTACCAAGATCAAAATCATTACGTAGAGAAGTCAATCAAGGAGCAAGTGGTGTAGATAAAAATGTATTCTTTTTTGTTATTTTAATTGTTTCTTTCTTATTTTCGTACCTTTATTTTAGTAATTTCTATTTTATTTAATGTTATTTACTTTGATTTTAAACGATTAAAGTACATACTATTTTGGTAAATTAAGGAAGAAGAGCTTGAGATAGATAAAATTGTATATTTATAATTGGCTATGGTTTAAAATAATTGTATTTTTTGCTTTTTATAACATAGTCGAAATTATAAATATCATCAATTATTACCTTAATTATAGGACTAAAAATAAGGTATTAAAAAATAAAATAAAATATCTTTATTTAATGATTATTTGTAATAAAAACTAATTTTCTGTTATTCAAATCTTAATATGTAGAATAATATAAATGTAGTTATTTTAAATCATAGACGAATAATCCTGTATTTAATTGAATATCACGAATTTATAGAATTGTGTAAGTAACATTGAATAGACCTAATCGTTTCATATTAAAAATAATTAAATTTCAATAATTAACAAAAAATTAAAAAATGAAAGTAAATTTTAAAATAATAATAGCTTTTGCTTTTATTTCTATATTTCTTCTTGGCTGTAATATGAATAAAAGACCAGAAAAATTAACATTAAAAATAATCGAAACAACAGATGTACATGGTGCAATTTTTCCATACGATTTTGTTAATAATAAAAAATCATCAGGTTCGCTTGCTCAGGTATATTCTATAGTGAAAAATTATAGAGAAAAAACGGATAATGAAGTTATTTTGCTCGACAATGGAGATCTTTTACAAGGAAGTCCTGTGGTATATTACTTTAATTTTGAAAACACAAAAGACAAGCATATTGCTTCTAGGGTACTGAATTATATGCAATATGATGCTGCAACCGTAGGAAATCATGATATTGAAACAGGGCATGATGTGTATGATAAGGTAGAGAAGGAGTTTAATTTTCCGTGGATGGCAGCTAATGCTATGCAAAAAAACTCTGATAGAAGCTATTTTACAAGCTATACGGTTATTGAAAGACAGGGAGTAAAAATAGTTGTTTTGGGATTAATAACGCCAGCAATTCCTAAATGGCTACCCGAAGAAATATGGGAAGGAATGGAATTTCAGGATATGATAGAATCAGCACAAGAATGGGTTGATTATATCAAATATAACGAAAAACCTGACGTTTTAATTGGCCTTTTTCATGCAGGTGTTGATTATACATACAGTAACCAAGATGAAAATACACCTTTTAATGAAAATGCATCAAGACTTGTTGCCGAAAAAGTTGTTGGTTTTGATGTTATTTTTGCAGGACACGATCATCGAGAATATAATTTATTTTTGAAAAATCCAGAGGGAAATAATGTGCTTTTGCTTGATGCAAGAAGCCATGCGCAAGCGGTGGGGGTAGCTACAATTAATCTGATTTACAATGAAGAAACAGGAAGCTACGAAAAAGAAATTGTAGGAGAATTAATAAATGTTACCGACTATGAAGTAGATCCATTATTTATGGAGAAATTTCAGCCAGATTTTGATAAAGTTAAAGAATATGTTTCTAAACCGATTGGCGTTTTTTCGTCAAGTATTAGTACACAAGCAGCTTTTTTTGGAGATTCGCCATTTATGGATTTAGTACATAATATACAGTTAGATATTAGCGGTGCCGATATTTCTTTTGCTGCGCCACTTTCATTTAATGCCCGAATAAATAAAGGAGAAGTCTATGTGCGGGATATGTTTAACTTGTATCGGTTTGAAAATCTATTATATACGATTAAATTGACAGGTAAAGAAGTAGATAATTATTTGGAATATTCTTGTGGTTTGTGGTTTAATCAAATGACAGATATTAATAGTAGTTTGTTGTTATATAATGACAAAGGACGATTAAAGAACCCATTTTATAATTTTTCATCGGCAGAAGGTATTCGTTACACAGTGGATTTAACAAAGCCTGTGGGACAGAAAGTTACAATAGAATCGATGCAAGACGGAAGCCCTTTTGATTTACAAAAAGAATACTTGGTGGCGGTAAATTCTTATAGAGGCAATGGTGGCGGTGGACACTTGCTGGAAGGTGTAAAATTGACGAAAGAAGAGTTGAATAAACGAATTATAAAATCGACAGAAAAAGATTTACGATTTTATATGTTAAAATGGATAGAAGAAAAGAAAACAGTAGATCCAGCTAAAAATAATAGTTGGAAATTGATTCCCGAAGCTTGGGTTTCTAAAGCAAAAGCTAGAGAATATCAGAAACTGTTTCATTAAAAAAGTAATTTACACTAAGTGAATATATAATTTTTATAGATACTTATTAGCTCTAAATATAAAATAAATGATAGAAGAAGTAAAAAAGAAAGCCCATGAATGGTTGGGGAACGAATTTGATGTTGAAACTAGAAAAGAAGTCCAAAATTTATTAGATAATGACGAAAAAAAGCTAATTGATGCTTTTTATAAAGAATTAGAATTTGGAACGGGAGGTTTGCGTGGAATCATGGGAGCAGGAACGAATCGAATGAATGTGTATACCATTGGAATGGCGACGCAAGGTTTAGCAAATTATTTGAAAAAAAACTTTGGAAGTTTAGATCAAATTAAAGTTGCTATTGCATACGATTGTCGTAATAATAGTCGATTATTTGCGGAAACTTGCGCACAAATTTTTTCTGCAAATGCGATTAAAGTTTATCTATTTGATTCACTGCGACCTACGCCAGAACTTTCGTTTGCAATAAGAGAACTAGGCTGCCAAAGTGGAGTAGTGATAACGGCATCACATAACCCAAAAGAATATAATGGATTCAAAGCATACTGGGAGGATGGAGCGCAACTGATTAGTCCTCATGATGAAAATGTTGTTGGTGAGGTTCGAAAAATAAAGTCGGTTAGTGAAGTATTATTTCAAGGAAATTCAGATTTGATTGAAGTATTGGATTATACTTTTGATGAGAAATATTTAGAAGCACTAAAAACAGTCTCTTTATCGCCAGAAGTGATTGAAAAACACAAAGATATGCCAATTGTTTATACACCTATTCATGGTACAGGTGTCGATTTAGCTCCTGCTGTATTACGCAAATTTGGCTTTACGAATATTGTAAATGTACCAGAACAAGACGTTATTGATGGAAATTTTCCTACTGTGATTTCACCAAACCCAGAAAATGCAGACGCTTTAAAAATGGCTTTAGACAAGGCCGAAGCAGTAGATGCAGAGCTTGTTATGGCTAGTGATCCTGATGCTGATCGTGTGGGAATTGCTGTTCGGAATGATAAAGAAAAATTTATTTTATTAAACGGAAATCAGACAGGAGCATTACTTTTTTATTACATGATAGAGCAGTGGAAAGCTACTGGAAAACTGAAAGGAAAAGAATATTTAGTTAAGACAATTGTTACATCTGACTTAATGAAAGATATGGCAGATAAATATAATATTGAAATATATGATGTGCTGACTGGATTTAAGTATATTGCTGCTATTATGCTTGAAAATGAAGGCAAAAAATCATTTATCGTAGGCGGAGAAGAAAGTTATGGCTATCTGGCAGGTGAATTTGTTCGAGATAAAGATGCGATTATGGCTTGTGCTTTGATTGCAGAAACAGCTGCATGGGCTAAAGAGCAAGGCAAATCAATGTACGAATTATTACAAGACATTTATGTTGAATTTGGATTTTATAAAGAAACTCTTGTTAATTTAGTGAAAAAAGGAAAAGAAGGAGCAGAAGCAATTCAACAAATGATGACAGATTTCCGAGTGTATCCACCTGAAAAATTAGGAAATTCTAAGGTAATAAAAATTTATGATTATCAAGACCTCTATGATTTTCATTTTGCAGATGTTAGA
>JAOZTL010000268.1 GCA_029942205.1 Bacteroidales bacterium
ATAGTAATAATCACGCAATTAGATTGAAATATAACTGTAAATTTAAAAATTTCATATAGAAAGAAATAATATTAAAAAAATGACTCTACTTTTCAAAAATAAAAACATTATTGGCAAATCTTTCTCTGAAGAGCCATGCTATGCATGATTTCACATGTGAGGTGTATGGTGCATTATTTTTTCCTTTGATTGGTATCATGAGCTAATGGTAGATCACCCTTTCGTACTTTAAAAAAACTCAGCTTCTTTCGTTCTACTTTCGACACTTTACTTTTTACTTTTTACTTTTTATTTAACCGCAACAATTGGCAATCGGTCATTTTTTTTCGTTTTTTAGTCTTTTCCAGTTGTATCTATTTCACTAACTGCTAGGTAAGCTGGCGCTCTGCCTCAATGCTGGCATAATATCTGTAATACGATAAACAAAATAAAGAATCCCCCGAATGAGAATTTTAATTGTAGATGACCAGTTTTATAACTTATCGATACTCAGCGATATTATCGAATCGCTAGGCTATGAGTACAAGGTGGCAGCCGACGGCGGCGAAGCCATTATTGCACTAGAGCATAGTCGATTCAATTTGGTATTGATGGACATCAGCATGCCTAACATTAATGGTTTTGAAGCGATTCATTACATCCGTACACATTTTGATTATCCGTTAAGTGAAATACCTGTTGTTGCCATGACAGGGATAAATAACCGATTTTCGACTAACAATCAAGAATTTCAGAGTGCTGGTTTTAGCAGTATTATCGACAAGCCGTTCTCTATCGACAAATTAATTGAAATCATCAATACTTATAGCTGGAAGGATGCAGAAATGCCTTCTTTAGAGGAAAAACGTAAAAGTGAAATGAATAAATATTTAAAAGGTAATCGTTTTTCTGATTTGGGTATCGATCAAGATACGGTGCAGTAGATTTGATGTTACCAAATATTTATCCGTCGTTGAAACAATAGTTCGTTAAGTTTTTCTGTAATCACCTAATAGCCATATTGATAAGTAATAAATATTTATTTGGATATTAGCACTTGCAAGCTACTGTTTATCAGTAAAATAATTATCAATTATTCATTGTCAATTATAAATTTAACGAAGTGTTGTGAAATAAATGATGACGAATAAACGTGTTTTTTTGAAAATTAGAATTCTAACAACTCCGTTTTTTTGCCTTTTTTGATGTTGCTTACGCACAAATCTGTAAGCAACATCAAATAGGTCAAAGATCTTACTTAGAAGTAATTATTTTTTTTGCTTTCAGATAAGCTTTTCCTAGTTTTTCGCTTAGGTCAGCTTTCTTTTCTGCTGAAAAGCTCATATCTTTACTCTCAGGACCATACATTTCTTCCATCATACCAAGCACTTGTTTTTTAATCATTCCTTTGAGAGGAACATTAGCCACCATGCCGTACATGGCAGCACTTCCTTCAAATGCTTTATTTTGGTTTTGTTTCACCCAATCGATGGCTTCACGTAAGTCTGTCAAATATTTGTCGATAATTCCCTCTTCCTCGTGTAATGGGTTTACCATCGCATGCAAGCACTCTGGATGTTGCTGGCGGTCAATAAACCAATTACGTTCTTCCATAAAGTCGGCAACAGCAAACACATTCACGCTGGAATCTACCGATTTGTATGCAAAAACACTTGTAAGTGGACTGCCCAGTATTTCTAGCTCAGGCATAGCCTGTACGCCTTCTTTCATTTTATTTGTATTTGCCATCACGCTTTTGGTATACTCCAAATAGCCTTCTTCTCCGATTACATTCAATGCTGCCCATGCGGCTGCAATATTTCCTCCAGGACGAGTTCCTAGAATCCCAGGCGAAGCAAAAATCCCACCTGGCCAGCTTTCTTGCACAAAAAATTGATGCTTCATCGTTTTCATGCTTCTATACAAAATCACGGAAGCCCCTTTGGCAGCATAGCCGTATTTATGCACATCGGCAGAAATGGAGCTAACACCAGGAACACGAAAATCCCAAGTAGGTAATTCCGTTCCCAGTTTTTCGATAAATGGAAGAATAAATCCGCCTAAACATGCATCCACATGCAACGGAATGTCTTGCTTTAGTGCCAGTTTGGCTAAATCTTCAATAGGGTCAATAGCTCCAAATGGGTACGATGGTGCAGACCCGACCAGTAGCATGGTATTTTTATTGATTAGCTTTTTTACTTTTTTTATATCTACTCGATATTGATCGTCTAGGGGAGCAAAAATCAGTTTAATGTCAAAATAATGTGCCGCTTTGTGAAATGCAACGTGAGCCGAGCGTGGAATAATCATTTCGGGCTGTTTGGATCTCTTTTTTTTCGTACGAAATAAGTCTCTATACGTTTTTACGGCAAGCAGCAAGCTTTCTGTACCGCCCGAAGTCATTACGCCCACCGAGTTGCTATCGCCATTCAGTAAGTCGAGGCTCATACGTACTGTTTCGTGCTCAAATTTCTTTAAGCTTTTGAATGCCATAGGATTCAATCCATTTTCTGAAAAATAGAGTCCATGTGCTTTTTTCAAAAAATCGTTATGATCGCCGCTTGCTCGATATACCAAACTCCATGCTTTGCCTTCACGCCAAGCTGGATCATTTTTGCGGAAACCATCCATTTCCTTTAGTAGTTCATCTCGATCTCTTCCTTTTAAAGGAAATTTTATTTCACTCATAATCTTTATTTTTTTTGCATTTTCAGTTTAAGGTCTTCGACCTATTTAATGTTGATGTTTTTTTTATTTAGAGACAACAGCCTGTAATGCATTGATTCTACACAATGATTTATTTATAATTATTTAATAAATACTCACTTTAGAACATAAAATTAATGAGTCTGGTCTAAAAAGACCTGTCAGGTTTGGTTTAGCAAAAGGCAATCATTTTAAATGATTTATTTATAGTTATACTGAATTGCTATTATAATTAACAAAACCTGACAGGTCTGAATATTTGCAAAATGAACCTTTTTAGACTAAATTCATTAATAATTATCAAATTTTAAATATTTTAGAATCTTACAGACAATTGCGAAACGTCTATTATGTATTATTAAAAAAAAGCCTATCAACATGGTTGATAGGCTCTTTATTTTTTGAAAAAAAAGTTAATTAAGATATTAAATTACTTTAACATTTACGGCATTCAATCCTTTTCTACCTTCTTTCAATTCAAACTCTACAGCATCACCTTCGTTAATTTCATCAATTAAACCTGACACGTGTACGAAATACTCACTCTTCGAATCTTCTTCGATAATGAATCCAAATCCTTTAGATTCATTGAAAAACTTTACTGTTCCTTTTTTCATTGTAATAATTGTAATATAATGATCATTAAAAAAAGCAAAAGTAATGTAATTTTTCTTAATCGGTAATTTATTTCTACTTTTTTTTATAAAAAAATCATTTTTTTTTAGAGACCAGTGTAAGTTATTGATTTACTGTTATTTTATTTAATATTTTTATTTTTCAATAAATGAGTAACGACATACAATCCCAACAAGATCCCGAATCCAAAAGAGAAGCTACTAAGCCCAATAATAGTAAAGCATTGGCAACGAATAAATGTAGCAATTGAGATACTTCCCCCTACTGCTACGGAAAGTACCGCTAAAAAGTGAGTGAAAGAAAACGGATGTTCACGAAAACTCATCGCCCATTTGGGATAATCAATTGATTGGTCTTCAAATCGTTTTTTCTGGGCAATAAACGAAATAAAAGGTAACAAAAAGGGAAAGCCGACAAATAAAAAGTAATTATCAATCAAAGGAAAGATTTTATCGGTTGTATAATATAAAATAAAATTGGGTAAACTGAGAGCTAAAACAACGAGTGTTTTGTTCATCCATCTACGGTTTGTTTTTTTGTTTGTCATCATAAAAGTTTATTTTTTGTCCATCTACTTACTTATTCTATCTTTGTTTTTTTAAGCAAAGATAAAAAAACGATAGTGAAATTACCAAAAGGGAAAAAAATATACTTCGGATCTGATTTTCATTTAGGCTGGCCGAATCATACCGAAAGTTTGAAACGTGAGAAAATGATTGTTGCATGGCTAGAATCTATTCGTGCTGATGCTGTTGCGATTTATTTACTTGGCGATATTTTTGATTTTTGGCACGAATGGAAACGTGCTGCGCCACAAGGGCATACTCGTTTTTTGGGCAAAATAGCCGAAATGGTAGACAGCGGTATTCCGATACATTTGTTTACAGGCAATCACGATATTTGGATTTTTGATTACTTACCACGCGAAACAGGCGTAATACTGCACAAAGGCGAATACGAAACGATGCTTGGCGACAAGCGTTTTTTTATGGCACATGGCGATGGGCTTGGTCCCTGGGACAAAAGCTACAAGCTAATGAAATGGGGCTTTACCAATCCTTTTTTGCAATGGATGTTTGCCAAGATTCATCCCGATTGGTCGTTGTGGTTGGGGCAAACGTGGTCGCAGAATCGCAAGATTTCGGAGCGTCCGTATGTTTTCAAAGGAAAAGAGCAAGAATGGCTTGTTCGCTACTCCTATATGCAGCTAGAACGTGAACATTACGATTTTTTTATTTTCGGTCATCGCCATATTCCTGTCGAGTTGGATCTTAACGAAAATGCTCGCTTTATTAATCTTGGCGAATGGATGCGAAATAATACCTACGGCATTTTTGATGGCGAGCACATGACGCTCAAAAGCTATACACAGCCCGATAAATCGTTTCTGTACACAGGCGACTAAGTCTTCGTTCTTTTGATGTTGCTCTCGCACGAGTGAAAATACTTTCTTAATCAATGATTTAAGATCTTCAATCTTTTTGATGTGCAAAATAGCGTCGGACTTGTTTTTCATCATTTTGCATGTGCGCTACTAATTGGTCTAAATTATCCAGTTTTAGTTCTTCTCGGATGTGTTGATGAAAAAAAATGGTAATTTCTTGATCATAAATCGATTGATTAAAGTCAAAAATATGAACTTCTATGCTTTGTTTGTTTTGGTTATTTATCGTTGGACGCACGCCAATGCTTAACATGCCGTAGTGTTTTTCTGTATTTATTAGTACCGAAACGGCATACAT
>JAOZTL010000269.1 GCA_029942205.1 Bacteroidales bacterium
AGGGCTATTGGGTCAATATGGACGATCCGTATATTACGTATGATAGCAAATACATCGAAACACTTTGGTACTTGCTCAAAGAATTGTACAATAAAAAATTATTATACAAAGGATACAGCATACAACCATTCTCGCCCGCTGCTGGTACGGGTCTTAGCTCGCACGAGCTAAATTTGCCTGGATGCTACAAAGACGTAAAAGACACCACTGCCATTGCTCAATTCAAAGCCATACGAAACGAGCAATCGGAGTTTTTATTTGCCGATGCACAAACCGACGTTTACTTTTTGGCTTGGACAACCACGCCTTGGACTCTACTTTCAAACACGGCACTTGCCGTGGGCAAAAAAATTAGCTATCAGAAAATACAAACATTTAATCCATACACTTTTGCACCTGTAACTTTAATTCTTGCCAAAGACTTGGCTGGAAAATATTTTTCAGACAAAAATGCTGATCTTCAACTCGAAGACTATCAAGAAGGAGATAAAAAAATTCCATTTCGTGTATTAGCTGAATACAAAGGCAAACAGCTGGAAGGCATCCGCTACGAGCAGCTTTTGCCTTATCAACAGCCCGAAACAGGCGACGCTTTTCGTGTACTCATCGGCGATTTCGTATCTACCGAAGACGGTACTGGTATTGTGCATCTTGCGCCTAGCTTTGGTGCAGATGACTACCGTGTATGCCAACAAAACGGCATTGGTGCACTTACGCTTGTCGATAAACAAGGGAAATTTGTGGAAGGAGTTGGCGAATTTAGTGGGAAATTTGTCAAAAATAGCTTCGACAAAAATTTGACCGATAAAGACCAAACTACCGATGTGCAAATTGTCATTAAATTAAAAAAAGAAAATAAAGCTTTCCGTGTAGAAAAATACGAACACTCCTACCCACATTGCTGGCGTACCGACAAGCCTGTGCTGTATTATCCACTCGATTCGTGGTTTGTTCGTACCACTGCCGTCAAACCACGAATGATGGAACTCAACAAAACCATCAACTGGCAACCAGAAGCTACTGGAACTGGACGTTTTGGTAAATGGCTCGAAAACTTGGTAGACTGGAACTTATCCCGCTCTCGATTCTGGGGAACTCCCCTACCCATCTGGCGTAGCGAAGACGGAAGTGAAGAAATTTGTATCGGATCAATCGCAGAATTAAAGCAAGAAGCACAAAAAGCGGTAGATGCTGGTTTTATGGACGAAAATCCATTAAAAGACTTTATTGCTGGTGATTTTTCGCAAGAAAACTACGAACAGATTGATCTACATCGCCCTTATGTCGATGATATTTTCTTAGTTTCGGCTACTGGCAAAAAAATGATTCGTGAAGCAGATCTTATCGATGTATGGTTTGATTCGGGTGCTATGCCATTTGCTCAATTACATTATCCGTTTGAAAATAAAGAACTTTTCAAAACATCGTTTCCTGCCGATTTTATTTCGGAAGGTGTAGACCAAACTCGTGGCTGGTTCTTTACACTACATGCCATTTCTACGATGATAGAAGACTCAGTTGCTTTTAAAAATATCCTTTCGACAGGCTTGGTACTTGATGATAAAGGCAACAAAATGTCCAAAAGTAAAGGCAATGTTATCGATCCATTTATGGCTATCGACAAATACGGATCGGATGCCATACGCTGGTACATGCTCACTAATGCTAATCCTTGGGATAATCTTAAATTTGCGCTAGAAGGCGTGGATGAGGTGAAACGTAAGTTTTTTGGTACATTATTCAATACTTATTCTTTCTTTGCATTATATGCCAATGTGGATAATTTCCATTTTGAAGAGGCGTATATTCCTATCGAAAAAAGACCAGAAATAGACCGCTGGATCATTTCTCTGCTCCATAGCCTTACGCTAGAAGTCAAAGAACATCTCGAAAATTATGATCCAACAAAAGCAGGGCGAGCCATTCAATATTTTGCTATCGAAAATCTAAGCAACTGGTACGTACGCCTTAATCGCAAACGCTTCTGGGGCGGTGATTATTCCGAAAATAAAATTTCTGCCTATCAAACACTTTACGAATGCTTGGAAACCGTTAGCATTCTCAGTTCGCCAATAGCTCCATTCTTTACCGAGCAGCTATACAGAGACTTAACTGATGCTACTGGACGTTCAAAATTCGATTCGATCCACTTAACCGATTTCCCTACTACCAACACAGCAGTTATCGACAAAGCTCTCGAAGAACGAATGGATATTGCTCAAAAACTTTCGTCCATGATACTTGGTCTAAGACGCAAAGAGAGCCTTAAAGTGCGACAACCATTGAACAAAATCATGGTGCCTATCATCGATACCAAACTGAAAGATCAGATTGAGTCCGTAAAATCAATCATTTTGTCTGAAGTGAATATCAAAGAGATTGAATACATCACGGATGCTAGTGGTGTGCTGGTAAAAAAGATAAAAGCAAACTTTAAAACACTTGGTAGACGTTTCGGAAAACAAATGAAACAAGTTGCAGGGCTTATTGCCAAATTGGATCAACAACAAATCAATCAATTTGAAGCAAACGAACAGTTTGAACTCGATGTAGATGGACAAAAACACAGCATCACACTTGCCGATGTCGAAATTGTATCGGAAGATATTCCTGGATGGTTGGTTGCTAATCAAGGCAAATTAACCGTGGCTCTGGATGTTACGATAAACGACAAATTACGTGAAGAAGGTATTGCTCGTGAATTTATCAATCGAATTCAAAATTTACGAAAAGAAAGCGGGCTCGCCGTAACCGATAAAATCAAACTAAAAATACAAAAACATGATGCGATAAATTCGGCAATAAATAAACACAATGCCTACATCGCTTCGCAAACATTATCAAACCACATCGAGCTTATTGACAAACTTGACCATAATCTAAGTGGTACTAAATTAGTCGAAATTGATGAAATAAAAACGTATATGCAACTAAATGCCGAATAAACTCGTTTATTCTAGCATAAATAACCATAAATAGATCAAAGACCTTATAAGCAGTTTAATAAAAAAAAATTATGGGAGAAAAAACAAGATATTCCGATGACGAATTGGCTGAATTTAAACAATTAATTTTGTCTAAAATAAAAAAAGCAACTTTAGACTATGAAGTATTAAAAAATACAATCAATCATAGTGATACGAACGATACCGAAGACACCTCTCCTACTTTCAAAGTAATGGAGGAAGGTGCAAATGTAATGTCGCGCGAGGAAGCAGGACGCTTAGCACAACGCCAACAAAAGTTTATTCAACACCTAGAATTGGCACTTATACGTATCGAAAATAAAACGTATGGCATCTGCCGTGTTACCGACAAACTAATATCTAAAGCACGCTTGCTTGCCGTACCGCACGCAACATTAAGTATCGAAGCCAAACTACAACAAAAGTAACTATTGATGAGTATATTAAAAAAATCAGCACTTCTTGTATTTTTAGTGCTATTAATTGATCAGATTGTAAAAATCTGGATAAAAACAAACATGCACTTAGGTGAAAGCAGTATCAAATGGGACTGGTGGAATATTGAATGGTTTCAGTTGCATTTTATCGAAAACAACGGAATGGCTTTCGGTATGGAATTTGGCGGCGAATGGGGCAAAATGCTACTCAGTCTTTTTCGGATTGTAGCCATTGGAGGTATCATTTGGTATATTCGCTCGATGGCAAAAAATAATTCCCCAAACGGCTTTATACTAAGCCTTTCGCTTATTCTGGCTGGTGCTATCGGCAATATTATCGATAGTGTTGGTTATGGACTTATTTTCTCGGAAAGCTACTACAATCAAGTTGCAACCATGTTTCCTGAAGCTGGCGGATATTCAGACCTATTACACGGCAAAGTAGTAGATATGTTGTATTTTCCACTCCTTCGCTTTCAATTGCCACATGAAATTGCTTTTCTTCCCGACTGGCTCTCTTTTTTAGAAGGCTATCACTTTTTATTCTTTCGCCCAGTATTTAATATTGCAGATTCTGCCATCACCATAGGCGTATTGATTATATTATTGTTTCATCGGAAATTTTTTGTTAGCCTCGTTTCTGAAAAAGAAGAAAAGAAAATTCTCGTAGAAACACCTGAAAATAATTAAGATCTTCGGCTTTTTGATATTACTTACGCATTTCTAAATATTCTTATTGTTAATTCTACTTTATGAAGTTAAAACTTGCTGTTAATCAATTCATTTGACTGTTTTATGATACGGTCAAATAAAAAAAGTTTTTTTGTTAAAAACAATGCTTTTCTTTCTACTTTCGATTAAAATCGCTTGTCTAAAATTCGCATTAAAAAATAGATTATATGACAATAATCAACTAATATTAAATTAATAAAGTAGTATTAATTTTCAATAACAATGTTTTTTTATAATAAATAAAACATAGCGGTTCAATTTCTTTTAACCGCTTTTTTTATTTCTCCTCCCCTACTCGCCCATTTGTATAAATACACTAAAAAAACGATTCTTCGTCGTCCAACATGCTTTGGTATGTTGTTTGATATTTAATCTATCGTATGTTTTTTGATTTTTTTTGAATAATATTTGAATAATAAGACAATATTTCAAAAATTTTCTTACATTTATGGGTTAAAATAGTTCACTTTGCTTTTGACAAAAAAAGCATAATTATATACAAATAAACAATACAAAAATATCATTTTATATTTCTAGCTCTTTCTATTATTCGCATAAAACAATAATTGCATAAACCCACTTGATGGGATTTACTAAGGATAATTAATCGCTCCACGCAATAGGACTGATTAAATTTCAACAGCTTACTAAATTTAAACAAATGAAACATTTTTTTCAGAATATTAAGATTAAATACAAATTATTAATAGGTTTTCTTTTAATATTTCTTGTTGTAATCACAGCAATGGTACATCAATATATAATTATAAATAATTTAAGTGCAACACAAGCTATCGTAAAAAAAGATGTTGAATTAATTAATTCAATAAAAAACTTGAAATATTTAATTGAATACGACACACGTATTTTACATAAAATAATCAACAGTACCAATGCTGCAAAAATGGAAATTCAGT
>JAOZTL010000270.1 GCA_029942205.1 Bacteroidales bacterium
AATCAGTTAAGAAGTCATCGTATGACTAAATTGAATTATTTATACTTTTCGGAGTACTCTCAACAATTAAAAAATTGAACGTGCTAATGAAAATGGATTTAATTTATTTAAATGCAACGTGAAACGAACACGTTCAAAAAGTCCAACATTTTGCAATTCCATTTCGGAGTTCAAATCCGTAGACATTAACAAAGGAATATAAATTTTGAATGCGTTATTTATCATTGAAAAAGACAATCCCGTTTCCCAGAACATGGTCTCATTCAGTGTGCCAGATAAATTATAAGCCTGATCACTCATCATTGCTCCATTGGCAAACCACTGTATATTATTTTTCTTTGGTAAAACGGGCAAATCGACCTCTACGCCTACCGCCAAAATCCACTCGTTGCTCACTCTATAACTGTTGCTCACAAAAGCCCCCTCGGTAGCCACAAACTGATGCGAAAGTGTATTGGTGGCAGTATAAGGCTCAAAACGTGCCAGCGAATTATATTCGTAAGTATAATCGTTCATGCCATTCGTTCCACTAAGACTCCACATGTAGAAAGGTGATAAATTATCAACTTGATATAAAAAAGAGCCACCAAAAGCACGAAAACGCACCGATGCTTTTTTCGTATACGGAATTTCGTAAGTGGTAGAGGCTGATAGTTTAGCAAATTCTTCGTTGGCTTCCAAATCGGCAGACACACTAAATGCTTTCTTCTTATTATTATGATGAAAAAAGCTAAGTTTAAATAAAGATACGTATTCAGCATCAATTCCTTTAAGCAAATTTGCGTAATCTGAAGCAAGAAAATGATTCAAATAAAAAGCACTAAATGTTCTGCTATGCTGATCTTTAGCTTTTAAAACTACACGTACTTGAGAATGCAAACGTTGAAAATCGGTTGTTTCATTGGCAGCATATTGAATCGCTTTCATTGAAAAATCGATCGATTGAATTTTGTCCGAATAAGGCAAATAATGGTATGCTATTTTTGCACTACCAGCTAGGCTTTTCGATCCGAATCCGTACATTGGCATCAGTTGATACTCGAATACTTGTGCAGGGAGTGGGCTGTTGTAAAACAATGCGCCAAGCATGTACTTGTTATGGTCGTTCCATCCCATGGTGGGGACAAAATTAATTTGTGTACGTTCGGGGCTTTCCAATAAACCGAGAAGCTTGAAGCGAATAGGCTCTATTTTTCGCAATACGCCTGATGTTTTTAGCATGTTATTGCTTTCGTTAAATTCAATCATATCCCGATTGGCATCTATTCGTAGTATTTTGGGTGATTGATCTGTTGGAAGATCTAGCCATTTTGACCCCACGAAACCTTCGTTCCAAATGGTGTACAACGTATTGGTATCCGTAATTCCACTAATAGACACAGGCGAGGCCACTGCACCATTGTTTTTCACCAATACTTTTCCATTTTTACTTCGTTTGATTTTATAATCGACACGATGCCGTGTTTGAATTAAATCATCGAAAAGCCAAGCCAAGTCTGTTTTCGTGTGTTTTTCAAATACTTTTCGCATGTCTACAGGATGTGGATGTTTGTATTTCCATTGTTCATAAAAATCATGCATTGCTGCATTAAATTTCTCTTCGCCCATGTAAGCCAATAAATAATCAATTATTCTTGCAGATTTCATGTAACCAATCATTCCATAATTTGTACCCGTAAAATCATTGGCATGTAAGGAGGCATGTTGGTCTTTGTTGAGCCGTGCTACTGCAAGGTAAGCAATCAGTTGCATGTCTTTATACCTCACTTCATCCAAATCAAAAAACAAAGAATATTTTTCTGGTATGCCAAGTGTTTTAATGAAACTGTTGTCTATCGGGTATTTGGTACGCATATATCGAGCCTCGGCAAAGCTGTTGATGCCTTCGTCCATCCATGTATAATCTCGCTCATTGAATCCGAGTATGCCATAATACCAATTGTGTCCCACTTCGTGCATAATGACTTGCTCTAAGCCAAGTGCTGTTTGCGATCGCCCAATCACGGTAATGTTTGGATATTCCATACCACCACCTGCGCTAAGAGCCGATAGTACAGCCGTACAGTGTTTATACGGATAATCACCATTCCATTTAGAATAATAATAAACCGCATCGTTGATGTATTCGTTTGCACGCAACCATAATTTGGCATCACTGTTCAGAAACATCGCCCAAGTGGTAACTTTTCGTTTTGACTTTGGCAATACAACTTCACTCTTGAGTACATGAAAACGTTTGTCGGCAAACCAAGCAAAATCGTGTACGTCTTTTTGTATATAACTAATTGTTTTGATGGTTTTTTCAGATACTGGAAAAATTTCATCTTTTCTGTCGAAACTGTCTATTTTAGCAGTTTTATCTGCCAATTTATTAAGCCAAGCTATTTCTTCGGCATTTTGCAAATCGCCTGTTGCGCCTACGACGTAATTCTTTGGTAAGCTGATGGATACATCAAAACTGCCAAATTCGGAATAAAATTCGCCTTGATTCAAATAAGGCATTTGATGCCAGCCGTAGCGATCATAAACAGCAGGCTTGGGATACCATTGTGTGATTTGGTACGATTCGCCGATGTGCCCCAATCGTGATGTGATTCCTTCAGGTATTTTTACTCGAAAAGGTGTACTAATTGTGATGTGTTGCCCGCTTTTCAATGGTTTATTTAGGATAATCTTGCAAATATCCTTATGCTCAGGGTCATACTCCCATTTCACTTTGTTGCCATCCACCCGAAAGTCTAGGGAATCGATTCCGCCTCTACGATGTTCCAAATCAAACCAATCAGAAGATTTTCCATTCCGAAATAATTGTTTTTCGAGAGCCGTGTTGTGTTGGTACGCATTCGGCCACAAGTGCATGTAGATAAATGCCAAATCGTCTGGCGAATGATTGATGTACGTCATGTCCATGTTGGCATGCAGTTCATGCGTTTCATCTTGTAATGTTACTGTAATTTTGTAGTCTACTTCTTGTTGGAAGTATTCTTGTGCCCAAATCGTATTCGCCCATAAAAGCCAAACGAGTAGCAATGTTGCTTGTTTCATATTATTTGTTGTATTGAATGAATAAAAAAATGATACTTAATTTATGTAGTTTCAGACTTCGTCTGTTTTATTATTTTCACTTATTTATTACAGCTATGTATTAATGATTTATTACACTGCCTGATATAATTACACATATTTAAGTACAACTTCCTGATTTACATTGATAATTTGTCAGTAATTATCCAAAAATAAATATCAAAACAGGCAAAGTTTGAAATTTAAGACTTTTCTATGTTTTTTGTTTTTTCTTTTTGGCTGCTGGAAATAAAACATTATTCAAAATAAGACGATAGCCAGGCGAATTGGGATGCAGGGCGAGATCCGTTTTGGGATCACCCACAAAATGCTGATAATCCTCGGGATCGTGCCCACCATAGAAAGTCCATGTTCCTTTTCCATATTCACCACGAATGTAGCGCACCTCGTTCAGAGCTTTGTTTTCGCCCATTACCAGCACATTCGATTTCAAGTAGTCTCTATTGAAAGCCGTTGTTTGTCCCATAAAACCTTTGACCAAAGCTACATGATTCTGGCAAAGCATGGTAGGCACAGGATCCCATTTTGCCGAAAACTCAAAAAGCGTAAAATAATCGCTACTTTCGGTTGTTTTTCGTGTTTGCGTTACGTCAATATTTGAATATTCGTATTCGTATGGGTTAGGAATGAGCGTGAAGTTTTTGAATGCAAATGTTTGAGTAAAATCGAGCTTTTCGTTGGCTTGTTTATCGGCAGGATCGCCATCGTACATGTTTTCACAAATGTCTATATTCTCGGCAGCCAGCGCAATGTCATAAGAATCGGTGGCAGAGCACATCGCAAATAAATAACCACCTTGTCCCACGTAATTTTTGATGGCTTTGGCTACGAATAGCTTCAATTGTGAAACTTTCTGAAAGCCCAATCGTTGTGCTTCCGATTCTGTGTGGCGTTGATTTTCGACATACCAAGGCACATTTCTGTATGCACCATAAAATTTACCGTACTGCCCAGTGAAATCTTCGTGATGCAAATGCAGCCAATCGTATTTTCCCAATTTGCCATTTACAATTTCTTCGTCGTAAATGATGTCATACGGAATTTCGGCATAAGTAAGTGCTAGCGTTACGGCATCGTCCCATGGTTGTTTGGTTTTAGGAGAATATACAGCTATTTTGGGGGCTTTCTCCAGAATTACTTTATCCATATTTATCTCAGCCCTAGCAATATATTCGTACATGCTAGCAGCTTCAGCATCACTTATTATTTGATAACTCACCCCACGAATGATGCATTCTGTTTCTATTTCTTTTTCGTAAGCCACCGTGAAGCTTCCTCCTTCGTAATTCAATAGCCAATTGACTTTCAGCTCGTTTTGTAACACCCAGTAAGCAATTCCATAAGCTTTCAAATGATTTTTTTGTTCATTTTCATTCATTGGAATTAAAATCTGACTCGCCTGCATACTTAACGAAAGGCTAAGGAATAATAATAAAACAAATGTTTTCATAATCGATGTGTATTTGATTGTTTTCTCACTAATGCTGCAAAGCTAAAAAATAATTTCTTGCAACAATTATTTTACTCGTTCATCTCATCCAATTTTTCTATTTATTATTTGCATGTAAGTCTTTTTATTTTGATTTTTAGCCAAACAAACGATTCTTTTATTTATCCAAATTAAACTGTTTTGATCTATTATCAAATAATAATGGCTAATCGTCTAAAAAATAGTTTCTTTATTTATTTATTCTGCATTTTGTTGAAGCTTCATAATTTAGCTATATTTTCGATTTATTACATTACTTGATATAATTATACGTATTTAGGCGTAACTTACTTATTTACATTGATAATTTATCAAAAATAAATATCAAAACAGACGGATCTGGAATTACATAAGCAACATCAAAAAGGTCAAACGAAAGTTTAATTAGTAAATGTAACACTTTATTTGCTTATTATTAGAACAATAACACAATATATTTTTTCCTTTTTTTCAAAATCTCTCTGCAAAAGCCGATTAG
>JAOZTL010000271.1 GCA_029942205.1 Bacteroidales bacterium
GGAAAATAGTCTTGAATCATTAGCCAAACATCGGCAATGCCAACTTGCGTAATCGACGATGCGGTGAGCACTTTGGGAGTCCAGCCAGATGCTGCGGCAGGAAATAAATGCAATGCATTGCTGTATGTTTGTCGGGCAAGCTTTGCTAGTTGTGTGTTGTCGCCGTCGCTTTTGCTTATTACAATAGCATCTGCCATTTCCATAATGCCACGCTTGATGCCTTGCAGTTCGTCGCCTGCACCTGCTAGCATCAGCAGTAGAAAAAAATCAACCATGCTATGTACAGCCGTTTCGGATTGACCAACACCTACTGTTTCCACAAAAATGGTGTCAAAACCAGCCGCTTCGCACAGGATAATGCTTTCACGGGTTTTCTGCGCCACGCCACCCAACGAGCCGAGGCTAGGAGAGGGGCGCACGAAGACATTGGTATTGGTCGAAAGACTTTCCATACGAGTCTTATCGCCAAGGATACTTCCCTTGGATCGCTCGCTACTTGGGTCGATTGCCAAAACGGCAAGCTGCCTGCCTTCACGGATCAGTATTTGCCCGATAGACTCGATAAAGGTACTCTTCCCAACCCCAGGAACGCCCGTGATGCCTACCCGAAACGAGCGACCAGCATGCGGCAAGCATTGTTGGATGATTTGTTGTGCCTTTTCCTGATGAAAGGGTAAGCTACTTTCTATCAGTGTAATAGCCATGGCCAAAATGCTGCGATCACCCGCACGAATACCAGCCACGTATTCAGATACGTCAAGCTGGCGGCGTTTGTGTTGCCGAAAGCGTTCGATCGACGATTCGTTAAAAGACGATGGAGCTTCGATGCCTTTATTTATTTTTAATTTACCCAATGATTTTCTCTTTGTTTTGTTTATGAATTAGACAGAATAATAGCCGTAAGAAACGAAATACTCGAAACAGTAATGCCAATTAAGAAAATAGTGATGGCAATATTGATGAGTTTAAACTTCTCGCCAAGCATTTTGCCCAAAGTAAACTGGTCGTTTGTAAGTACAGAGAACAGCATTTCGGGGTCTTTCAGCATTTCTCGCATGGCATTTTCGTAGTCTACGTAGTCCATCTTATAAAAATTACCATAAAAAAGCAAATTCACTTTCTTTTTCATAAAATCATCCATCGAGAAAACCCCAGGGCGTATCTGCGGGCGTGTCGCCAATACCGAAAACACCGTGGAAGCCAAGCTGAACATGATTGTTAGGATGACAGGAATAATTAAATACTCGAAATTATAAATTTGCAGCAGCACAAACGAGATCACCGCCGAAATAATCAACGTATTGATCGTAATTAAGATGTTGGCTTTGTTATCTGCCAAACCACTGATAACTATTTGGTTGCGAGCAGTTATGCGGTACAAGCTGTCGTAATCTTTGGTTGAGACTATTTTTTTGTCCACCTTACGTCCAAGCTTATCTACTTCTTGGCGAATCTCTTCAATGATTTTGCGGTTGTCTTTCGGTAGTTCGGCCTTCAATTCCTCGGCTAATAAGGCAGATATGCGTGCTTCGTTTTTCTTTTTGCCATCAATAAAAAGCCGATAACCAGTTGTAGAACAGAACCGTTGCTCTTTCATGTAGTTCTGTGTGTTCTGCCAAAAACTCCGTTTGTTAATTTTTGGTTTCACAAAATAATTGCGTTCCTGCCGATTGTGTTTGGCACGCAACAAGAAATCATTTGATGCCAGAAAAAAGGTCGAAGCATCTGATAATATTTTAGCCTCTATCTTTGCATGGCGGCGGTTTTTCAGCACCGAGTCTATTGTGCACGTTACTTGAAGAATGAACTCGTCGGTAGACTTTTCTTGCTTCAAAAAATCGGTAGCCATTTGTAAGCTATGCTTTCTATGTCGCTTAAAATCATACAAATAACCCGTATGCAAGAACCAAGCAGCCAGTATAATCACCTGTTGTTGTTGCGTGCTTATATTTTCTTTGGTGCTAATTTCTTTTGCCCACTCTACCGTTTGTTCCGTGTGCGACAAACTATGAAATAGCAGCAAATCATGCTCTTTTCCTGCAAACAATTCGATAACGTAGTCTTTTGCTTTATTTTCTAAGTCCATTTTAATCCAATAATAAATTTATTTCTTCTATTGAGTCTTTATTTTATATTTTTATATTTTTACTAATTACTTTTTACTAATAACTTTCTACTCTGCCAACACCCCTTCTAAATTCTCCTCAGAAAAAGGAGGACTTTATCGTCATACTGTTTACGTATTTATTTTTGCACTTTAGGTATTTTCTATATGAAAGATACATAAATAATCTAATCAAACAAAAAATCTACCGATCAGCTATTTTTCTTTTTTTACTAACTACTTTTTTCTAGTTACTTTCTACTTCTCACTAGGCTTCCGATTCGTTTTTTCCCTTACCGAATATTTCTCGATATAAAACTGATGCATTTGTTGTGCATCTTTTTGCTCAATAGCCTTAGCACCCCCAAGCGGTGCGGCATCCAAGTATACTTTGCAACTTTTTTCTAGCACTTCCGACACCGCAAACGCCTCATCCATGTCTCGCCCAATGCATACTGCGCCATGATTGGCAAGCAGAGCCGCATTACGCCCCTCGATGGCATTGGCTGCCTGCTGGGCAAAGCTCAAACTTCCCGATAACTCGTACTTGGTGCAACGCAGCGAAGCCCCGATGAGTTGCGCCATGTCGTCCAAAATAGCTGGCACCGTGCATCTTAGCGTCGATACGGTGGAGGCATACGGCTGATGCGTATGAATAATCGCTTGGCAATCGGGGCGTTGCGTATAAATTTGGGTGTGTAGCAAATATTCTGATGATGGACGGATCGTACCGTCATGCTTTAGCGTTTGCAGATTCACCAGCACCATTTCTTCGGGCATCAATTGCTCATAGCTGCGTCCACTAGGCGTTATCAGCATTTGTGTATCGTTTAGGCGCAGGCTGATGTTGCCCCAGCTGCGAGAGGCGAGCTTTTCGGCAATCAATCGTTTGCCCGATGCTACGAGCAACTCTCGCTCGATCAGGTATTTATTGTGCAGTACTGTCATTGGCTTCGGTGTTTGCTGCTTGTTGAATGCTGTCTAGTGCATTATTATTTATTTTGTCAATTTGAAAATACTCTTTCACTAAATTTAGCAGATCCTTGTTGCGATACATCCCAAACTCGATGAGTGCTTTTTGTTTTCCATCAAACAAAATCTGACCCAGAATCTGTTCATCTTCTTTTCGGTTATAGACTTCTGCTTTGCCGTCAGCATAAGTCATAGCAAATGCTGGCGCAGTTTCTATGTGCACGTTTATGTCGTATTTTTTCAGTATCCAACGCATGGATTGTGCCATTTCGTTGAAATTTCTAAACATCAATGGTACTTCGTAGTTTGATGTTGTGCCTAGTGTTTTTATTAATTCTTTTTGCTCTTTCTTGTTGAGCATAAAGAAGGTAACTGATCGATCGTCGATCGTGTAGCTTTCTACACTTTTGGTTTTGAGAATCTCTGTTACTGCTTCGGTGCTGTCAGACGTGTTTTCGTTTCCTGTTTCCTTGGTCGTGCTTTGCGACTGGGAGTTATCGCTAGAGCAGGCATAAGCCGACAAAAATAAAAATAGAAGAATAGGAACTGTCAAGCGTTGTTTCGTAGTCATTTTTTGTGTTATTTAGATAGAATTAGTTTTAAGGCAACAAGCAGCATTAGTATACCAAATGATTTTCGTAAAACATTGGCAGGTAATAGGATGGCATATTTTGAACCAAGGTACGAGCCAATCACAAAAGCGACAATCATGATGCCAGCAACACGAAAATCAACATTTCCTGAGCGGTGATAATTCCACACCGCCAATGCCATGATTGGTGCGAGCATCATCGCAAGGCTAGTGCCTTGTGCTTTGTGTATCTCAAAACCAATAATGAAAACCAGTGCAGGCACAATGATAATGCCGCCGCCTATGCCAAAGCTTCCACTGGCGATGCCTGCAATGAAACCAATGGCGAGAATTAAAAGTATTTCGTTGATAGTCATTGTATTTAGAAATCTAGGTTTAATGAAAAATAAAAAATAGAAGGCAACACTACGTCTCCCTCGATCCCCCAAGCCCAGTCGGTACGGATGAAGTAGCCCAATAGCTTGGAGCGTATCCCGAAGCCATAACCGAATACCAAGGGGGGTCTATTGACATCCAAGTCGATGCGCAAAGGACCATTTTCGATGATGCGGGTGTTGTAGGCATTGTTTTCGTCAAAAGGCGAGAAACCCGACCATGCAGCACCTGCATCAAAAAAACTTACCAACTGCAAATTGTTTAGAAAATCAGAACTTAACGGGCGGTTGGCCAAATAACGGATTATAGGCCAGCGTATTTCGTTGTTCCATACCACAAAATTATTGCCATTTCGGATGTTTTGCGTAAAGCCTCGCATGTTGGTTGCCACAGCTTGGTAGATGTAGTTTTCGTCAGGATCGATGCGCACCGAGCGGTCAAAGGTCTCGACCGTGCGTGATAGGTTTGTCCAATTATCAACAGCTCCTAGGTAATAAATAACCTTCCCTTTGCCAAATGACGAGCTAGTGGCAAAGCGACTGGCAAATATCAAATTACGATGAATCGGTTGATAGTAACGCAAATCAGCTCCAAGAACAAAAATATCGGTGTAATCACTTTCGAGTTGTTGATAAAATTCGCCAAAAACTTTTGCTCGAACACCTTCTTTGATATTTATGCCTAGGCTGATCGTATTATCGAAAATGTATTCGAGTTTTAAGCCCGAAAAAACTAAAAAATCGTCTTCCGATTGTAGGCTAGGGTAGTCTAATGATAAGTACATGCCTTTGTCGTAGCGTAGGCTGGCTGTACCTTTCAACGAGCTGACCTGCGAGAAAGGGTATTTCAGAATATAAAACAACTCATGGGTTTTTATTTTAATAAAATAGCCATACTCGTCGTTGGTTATCATCGTTTGCCGATGATATACGTATTGTTTATCAAACCTATCCTTTAGCTTTTCGATACTTAGTAAGTACTCGCTGCTCTGAAAATCGCCAGCAAAG
>JAOZTL010000272.1 GCA_029942205.1 Bacteroidales bacterium
AGTTTTTTACTGCTATTTTTGCACATTTTTTTGTTTTTTGTCATGTACTAAAAATGGGTATCTATATCTCTTGCTTCATTTTTAAAAACTATGTAAGCTTTCATTAATTCAATTTTTTTTAGGAAATAAGTCTGGATATTCTTGTATAAAAAAAATTAATCTCTCTTTAAAATACTTATTATCAGACATGATACAACCATATTCTTCTTTTGTGAAATTAACTCGGATACTTTTATAATTAGTATGTAAATAAAAATCGTTCCCTTTGTTGTAAGTGTCTTTATTCATAACTTAATATTTAATTTTAGGCACTTTCCAAATTTTCAACAAAAAAAGACCTTATCAGCCAATTTTTAATGACTCTCACTAAATTGGCATTCTCCGTTTTATTTTTTAGTTTTACAGAAAAAACAAACAACAATATTCAATAGCTATGAAATATAATTTTGACGAACAAATCGATCGAAGCAACACGAATGCGGTGAAGTATGATTTTCGAGATAAAGTTTTCGGAACAAAAGAAGTATTACCGATGTGGGTAGCCGATATGGATTTTAAAACCCCCGACGTAATCGTGCAAGCGGTGCAAGAAAGAGCCAAACACGAAATTTATGGTTACACAGGGCGTACCGATTCGTTTGCTCAAAGCGTAACAAGCTGGGTAAAACAACGGCATGGCTGGTCGATCGATAGCAATTGGATCAGTTTTAGTCCAGGAGTAGTGCCAGCTTTGGCAATGGCAGTACTTGCATTTACACAGCCAGGCGACAAAATAATCGCTCAAACGCCTGTATACTTTCCTTTTTTCAATACCATTGCCGATAATGGACGACAATTGGTGATAAACCCGCTGCGCATCGTGAATGAGCGTTATGAAATGGATTGGGACGATTTGGAAAAGAAAATAGACTCACGCACCAGCATGCTCTTTCTTTGTAGCCCTCACAACCCCACAGGACGTGTTTGGAGCAAGGAAGAGCTCCAGCGGCTTGGCGAGATTTGTGTGAAGAATGATATTTTGATTGTTGCCGATGAAATTCATTCTGATTTGATTCTGAAGCCCAACAAGCATACGCCTATTGCTTCTATTTCCGAAGAAATTGCACAACAAACAATCACGACCATTGCACCGAGCAAAACATTTAACATTGCTGGTTTGGCATCATCGGTTCTTATTATACCGAACAAAAAACTACAAACAAAATACGAGAATATGTTGAATAATTTGCATTTAGGCATGGGCAATTTGTTTGGTATCATAGCTCTCGAAGCTGCTTATTCACACGGGGCTGCATGGCTCGACCAAATGCTGGATTACTTGACCGAGAATGTGGATTATGTCGCCAATTATTTAGAAGAACATTTGCCGATGGTTAAATTAATAAAACCAGAAGGAACTTATTTGTTGTGGCTTGATTTTCGAGAGCTGAAATTAAGTAATGAAGAATTGCGAAAATTGATGATCGAAAAAGGCAAACTGGGCTTTAACGATGGTATCATTTTCGGAAAAGGAGGCAAAGGTTTTCAACGCATGAATGTAGCTTGCCCCAAATCGACAGTGATAGAAGGCATGCAACGCCTGCATAAGGCTTTAGGTGATATGTAATGTTTATATTTTATAATATTTATTGTATACTGAAATTGTGGTAATAATTATTACCACAATTTAGTATAATTATGTTTTCTTGTTTATTCTTTTTATAGTTTCTTCAAAATATTAATCAAATTGTTTTTGAGTATTTAATCGTTTTGTTTGGTATGTTTTATATTATGTTTCTGCTTTTTCTTTTGCAAGTTCATGTGAAATTTGTCCTGCATGTGCAAGTATTTCTCTATCGTTGAGTGTTAAAAAAACCGTTTAGTTTTGTAATCCAATCTATCATATACATTGAAATTCGTTGTTTTGCTTGTCCTGTTGCAAATACAAGATATTGCTCTACAAGATTATTTAATGGTTCTAATTCTTTTTCGGTTAAGTAGTTTTTTGCAACAGAAACGTCTTGTTTTCTATTTTATCACCACGCCAGTTTGTAAGTCCCAGATTTTGTTTTTCACTATCTACTCTTTCATGGATTATTTCTGCTGCTGTTTTTCCTGTTATCGCCCAATGCATTTTATTTTGAACTGTTTTGAAAAACAAAATACTTTCATTTGTTGTCGGGTCATAATCTACACTTGTTGCGTAAATGGCCCTTATTTTTCTGTAAAATCGTTTTTCAGAGGTTCGTATATCTTGAATACGAAGCAATAATTCATCGAAATAATCAAACGGCAAGTCTGGATTTTTCAAACGTTCATCGTCAAGAATAAACCCTTTTACGATAAATTCTCGTAAATGTGCAGTTGCCCACTGTCGAAATTTGGTCGCAATCCCTGATTTTATACGATAACCAACTGAAATTATCATGTCAAGATTATAATGTTTTACATTTTTTCTGACTTTTCGTTTACCTTCTGTGCGAACTTGTAAGAAATCCTTACAGGTTGAAATCTCATCTAATTCGTTTTCATTAAAAATATTATTTATATGCAAAGTAACATTCTCTCGTGTTGTTTGAAACATATTTGCTAATTCTTTTTGAGTTAGCCAAACAGTTTCGTCTTGAAAACGAACGTCTATTTTTGTTTTTCCTTTTTCAGAAATATATACAAGGAATTATGAGTTGTTATTTTGCATATTTTTTATTTCCATACTATTTGCTTCAATTTTCTTTATTTATATTTTATCATATTTCGTATGTCTGAAATTCTAACAAAACAAATAAAAACTGCGTTCCAATTCATTGTCTATTGAAATAAACTCAATGTACTGAGACCAACTCAATATGCCAAACAGCGTCTGGCTAGTATTTGTATAAAAGTCTCACACGTTGCAGATTAGAACGACTAAATTCTTTTTTGTTTTGCAATGATAAGTCTTTTGATAATTGAATTAACCTAGCAATAACTTTCTATGAGAGCGTAAGCCCTAGTCTAAGCCACATCCAATAGGTGGCAGACTTTAATCATTTAGAACTTTTTTCAATTTATCAATCTGTTTATTTGTTCCTAAAACAAACAATTTATCATCAATTTTGATTTGAATATCTGGAGCAGGGTTGAAGATGTATTCGTTATTGGCTAATTTTAATCCAATCAGATTTGCACCTGACTTTTTTCGGATTTCAAGTTCGTCAATGGTTCGGTTAAGCATGCATGCATTTAGTTCGCTACACGATATTTCTTCGATATTAACCAACTCGCTACTAGGGTTCAGTAATTGCTCTACAAACTCGACAATATTGGGTTGAATAACCAGTTTTGCCATTCGTGCACCCCCAACTCTATCGGGCATGATTACGTTGTCGGCACCTGCTCGTTTCAGCTTCGTGTCGGTATGGTCGGCAGTGGCACGGCTGATGATGGTTAGGTGGTCGTTCATTTCACGTGCCGTGAGCACCACAAATAAGTTATCTGCATCGCTTGGAAGGGTCGTAATCAATGCTTTGGCTTTTTCTATTTGCGCACGAATAAGACTTGTTTCTTGCACCGCATCGCCATGCACATAAATAAATCGAGGATTACGAATGATTTTTTCATTGATCTCATCGCTCAGAAAATCTTCATTTTGTTCAATTACAATTACTTGTTCGCCGTGCGAAAGTAAATCCAAAGTAACTTGTTTCCCGTTTCGCCCAAAGCCACAAACAATAATGTGGTTGTGTGCTTTACTTATCCGTTTTATCATTTGATAATGTTTGAATTGATTCCGAAATTCGCCATCCAAAATATACTTGGTAAGCGTGGTGATGACATAAGCAAATATTCCAAAGCTAAAAACAATGAGTAAGGTGGTGAAAATCATCCCAGCAGGCGATAGCTCGTGTACCTCACGAAAGCCAACAGTAGAAATAGTAATGACAGTCATGAATAATGCCTCGACAAAAGTAAAACCCTCTAGCTGCATGTAACCTTCTATGCCTATTCCGATCATTAAAAATAATGATATAATGGCAAAATAGATTCGTTTCATGCCTGATAACAACATCTTCATGCTTTGTTCTGTTTTAGTGCTTTACTAATATTTCTTTGTAATAATTTGCGTTCCGATGCTGCATTGCAAACAATGTGAGCCTGTGCAGTACATTTTTTTTAATTGAAGCAGTGCCTGCGATTCGTAAGCATTTTGTACTACAATGCCTAGTTTTGCCCAGTTCTGGATGATGCTATTTTTCTCTGCACCTAACGTTTCTAAAAACGAGAAAGCTCTATCTTTCAGTTCAGGTTTGTCCTTATGTTTGGCATAAACAAACAAAAAAGGCACAATGGTATTGATAACGACAGACTCAAATGCTTGTTGTCCAAATGTTTTGTTTCGCTTAACAGACTCTTTACCAAATCGATAATGTGTGAGCCAATAGCCAGAAAGCTGTGTGTCGAAAAAATCGTGAACTTGGCTTAGGCTCTTGCTTTCGATGATTTTGGAAAACAAACTAGTTGATTGGTGAATCAATAAAGCAAACTGTGCAATGCGTATGGTCGGGAAATTGGCAGGACGTAGACGCATGAATTTCCACAAATGCTTTTCGATGGGTTTGAGTTTGAATTTAGCTGCTAGTATTTTATATTCTTTGTATAACGAAGTTGTATACGGATCGTTTTCTGGATCGTTTAACATGCCAGCTTGCCCAAAAAGCATGGCTTCTAGCTGAAACAAGCTGTTTTTGTGTTTGCCCAAATACGGCAAGGGTAGTGATTTTGCCATTTGCTCGAAAGGCAGGCTATTGACCGAAAAGCCAAAAGCTTTGGCTAGGGATTGGTAAAAGCTAGCCTCCCAGTTCGATTGGTTTTCGGCAAGGCGTGTTTCTATCTCGGTTGCTTTTTGTTCGAGTCGCTCGATGAGCAAACGATCGAGCCACTGCTGGATGAAGAATGAATCGACTTTCGATATTTTGTCTTGGCAATGTACCCATTTTTTGTTGTCGAGTAGGTATTGGTAATTTTGATGCAAATTGGTATCAAAGTGCAAAATGGCTGTTGGAATAATACTCCCATTACTGCGTGTA
>JAOZTL010000273.1 GCA_029942205.1 Bacteroidales bacterium
TACGTACTGGCAAAAAAGTTACAAAAGAAGAAGTGGAACGAGTTGTCATCGAACAAGATCTTCAACCTTTTTGATGTAGCTTACACACTTCTGTAAATTACAACGATTCATCTCCAAATAAGAAAGTATGCTTATAAACACAAAAGATGCCATAATTCACAAAACTGAGCTTAATCAACTCATTCATAATGTCTAAAACCCAAATTAGCAATCACAATTCGTTGCCTTAACTATAATTTTAGTATCGCATTACTCTATTGTTAGTAATTTATATTATTTTTGCATAAAATAAGGTCTTCAACCTTTTGGATGCTGGACTCCCCACATAAAATTGGACAGTGAAGGTTTCGCTTTAAGCGAAGTCCTCACTAAGCTATGATTGTTGCCCAACTGGTGAAAAAATTAATAACTGAGTCCAGTCTAAAAAGGTTCATTTTGCAAATAACAGACCTGTCAGGTTTTGTTAATTAATTATAAATAAGTCATTTTTGCTAAACCAAACCTGACAGCTCTTTTTAGACCGAACTCATAACTTATCAAAAAATAAATACAAGCTTAATTTTATCCCTTTACTTATAGATTTTTAGATGGAAAAAAACATAGAAACATCATCATCAGCCACAAACCGAAAAATGTGGCAAACTCCTTGGAAATACAAAGAAGGCTTTTTTATAGCTTTTGTGCTTGTGGTTTTGGGAACTTCGCTAGAGCTAGCCACTGGTGGTGCAGGCGTAGGCACAGTTACTTGGCCTTACAATGCTTACTTACTTATCGCTTTTGCCGACATCATTCTGATTCTTCACTTTATTTTTCGGAAACGAAATGTGGTCAAATGGCTATCCAGCATTCCTTCCTCGGTTAGTGCCATTGTACTGTACACTTTCCTCACCTTGTTTATGGGCTTAATTTTGCAAGAAGGCAACGATAGTTATTTTGCCAAAATTACAGGATTATCGCACCTTACCACCAGTTGGACATTTGCCTTTGCACAAGCCTATTTCTTACTCAGTCTGGGACTGGTATCTTTACGACGCACATTTCCATTCAAAAAGAAAAACCTCGGATTCATGCTCAATCACATTGGGTTATGGATAACCATAGCCGCAGCCACCATGGGAAGCGGCGATTTGCAACGCATGCACATGGTGCTCACCGAAAATCAAGATTACACCAATCAAGCATTCGATGACAAACAACAAAACTATAATTTACCAGTCTCGCTGCAACTACACGATTTTATTATCGAAGAATATCCCCCTAAATTAGCATTGATCGATAGAGATTTCAACTTTGTATTCGACGATAACCAAAGCATTATTGCTGCCGACGAAGACAGCACGCTGCATATCAAAAATTGGGCAATCACGATCGAGACTTATTATCCCGATGCAATCCCGATGGACAGTGCGTTTATTCCACAAGAAACAAATGGTGCACCTCCTGCCGTTATGATTACGGCGACCAACACCATCAGCCAAAAAACAATCAAAGGATGGGTGAGTAGTGGCAGCTACATGATTCCACAAAAACTATTGCAACTGGATGGCAATTACGCTCTTGCTATGCTCAAACCACAAACAAAAAAATACAGCTCCATCGTAAGTTATGCCACCATTAGTGGCGAAACGGACACCGTTACCATCGAAGTAAACAAGCCTATAAGCCTCGAAGGATGGAAAATTTATCAATACAGCTATGACGATGATCTGGGCAAATGGTCGCAAACAAGCATTGTCGAAGTCATTCGTGATCCTTGGCTACCGCTTGTTTATATCGGTATATTTTTAATGCTTGCTGGTGCTGTCTACATTTTCTGGATAGGAAAAGATTTTAAATTGAACGAATAAAAAGATCTTCGACCTTCTTTTGATGTTGCTCACGCACGAGTGGAAGTGCTTTTTTAATCAATGATTTATGAAGATCTAATTTTCAACTTAATTTTGTCCACATACTTAAGTAGTGGGACAAAATTAGCTTTCTATTAATAACTCTGTATTTCATTGAATTGTCTGAATTTACAGAATTGCGTAAGCAACATTAAAAAGGACGAAGACCTTACTTATTTAGAACGAAACGCTACAAATTTAAACTTGATAAACAAAAAACAATGATTTGGATTAATTTTCCTGCATACGCAGCTTTAATTTCTATTTCTTGGCTTTTAGCTATTGTACTATACAGCTATCCGTCAAAGAGTAAGCTACAATTACTGATTGCAAATATTTTAACCATTATCGGTATTGGTGTACTAATCACTTTCGTTACGCTACTATGGATAAAGCTAGAACGCCCTCCCATGCGAACGCTTGGCGAAACTCGCTTATGGTATTCTATCTTTTTGCCCATTATCGGATTGATTACTTACATGCGCTGGAAATACAAATGGTTTATGGCCTATAGCTTGTCTTTAGCAATCTTATTTTTGGGAATTAATTACTTAAATCCAGATACTTATGATAAAGTATTGATGCCTGCCTTGCAAAGCATCTGGTTTGTACCGCATGTGGTGGTATACATTTTTTCGTATGCGCTACTTGCCGCATCGTCGCTTGTGGCTCTCAAAGGGCTTTACGAGAATTATTTCAAAACAATAGACCCACAAACCTTAAACCTTGCTGATAATTTGGTCTACATCGGTTTTTCATTTCTTACACTCGGCTTACTTTTTGGTGCACTGTGGGCTAAAGAGGCTTGGGGACACTACTGGACATGGGATCCAAAAGAAACATGGGCTTTTCTTACATGGATTTGTTACCTTGTTTATATCCATTATCGCTATTATCACCCGAAAAAAATAAAAGAAGAGCTTTGGATACTCAGCATTGCTTTTGCGATACTTTTAGTCGCATGGTTTGGTGTCAATTATTTGCCTTCTGCCGCCAATAGCGTGCATGTGTACGGCAACTAAGGTCTTCGACCTTTTTATGTTGCTCACGCACGAGTGAAAAAACTTTCTTAATCAATAAATTAAGAAGAAATAATTAGCAACTTAATTTTGTCCATTTTCTTAGGTCTTCGCCCTGAATCTAAATTTACAGAATTGCGTAAGCTACATCAAAAAGGTCGAAGACCTTAGCATCGTTTCGCAAAAAAAAATTACATTTGCACACAAAATAAATTAGGTCATTGCCTTATTTATTTTTGTAAAAAATAATTTTAAAAATCAATCAGACACCATGGCACTGCAAGAAGAATTAGAAAAACAAGGAAATTATTTATTCAAATATCGAGGCACATTGCCTATCATTATATTAGTAGGCGGCTTAATTTTTTATGCCTATGAAATAGGAATCGCCAATTTAGCTCCAACCGAAGCTTACAAATTTATAGGCTTAGCTATTAGCCTTTTTGGTTTATTAATCCGAATTATTACCATCGGCAATGTTGCTAAAAACACTTCGGGACGTAACACAGAACGCCAAATTGCCGACGTTGTCAATACCAAAGGGATTTATTCCACCGTGCGCCACCCACTGTACGTTGGTAATTTTTTTATGTGGTTGGGCATTGCTGTCATTACCGAAAGTTTGTGGTTTGTAGCTGCTTTTGTTTTCATGTACTGGGTTTATTACGAACGCATCATGTTTGCCGAAGAACAATTTTTACGCCGCAAATTTCAAGATAATTACTTAAACTGGGCAGCCAAAACGCCAGCTTTCATTCCTTGCCTGAAAAAATGGAAGAAAAACGAAAATGCTAGCTTTAATCTACGAAAAGTATTACGCCAAGAAAAGAACGGTTTTATGGCTATTTTTGTCATCATCAATTTATTTGAATTGATCGAAAAATTAATTCTCGAACAAACGTATAAGCCTTTAGAATCGTATTGGTTTTATGCCTCGATAGCCGCTATCGTTATTTATTTATTACTCAAAGTAATGAAACGCAATGTACTAGCAGACAAAGACTAAGGTCTTCGATCTTCTTAATGTTACTCACGAGATTTTTTGACCTTTTTGATATTACTCACGAGGTCTTTGACCTTTCTGATATTGCTCACGCACGAATAGAAATATTTTATCAAGAAATAATTAGCTCCTTAATTTTGCCCAAGTACTTAATATGGACATTCATAATTTCCCATCCAAACTTCTCGAAGAAACGGTCAATGAATTGGCTAATTTGCCAGGAGTAGGCTATAAATCGGCCTTACGTTTTGCGTTATTTTTGCTAAATAAGAATGAAGTGGAAGTTGAAAAATTTGGAAATACAATTATCAATTTCAAGAAAAAAATCAAACACTGCACGGTTTGTAATAATATTTCTGATACTGAATATTGTGATATTTGTGAACAAACAAACCGTAAGCACTCCGTTGTTTGTGTTGTCGAAAGCATTAAAGATGTCATGGCAATCGAAAGTACGCAGCAGTATCAAGGTGTTTATCATGTACTTGGAGGTATTATTTCGCCCATTGATGGCATAGGTCCTAGCGATTTAGCGATTGATTTGCTTGAAGAAAGAGTACAGAAAAGTGAAATTAACGAAATTATTTTGGCTCTAAGTACAACCATGGAAGGTGATACAACGAATTTTTATTTATATAAAAAACTAAGTAAGTACGATTTAGAAATAACAACCATTGCTCGTGGCATATCTTTTGGTGATGAGCTGGAATATGCCGATGAACTAACTCTAGGTAGATCAATTATCAATAGAGTCAAATTTCAGATGAACAATCATTGAAAAATCATATAAAGTTAAAACTTACTATTAAATTCATTTACCTGTTTTATGATACGATGAACTAGAAAGAGTTTTTGTTAAAAGCAATGCTTTTCAGGCTGAAATATGCTAATTTTTTTTCTACTTTCTACTAATTTTTTTTGTCTAATATCAGTGTCAAAAAAGAGATAATACACTAATATTAACTTGACAAAGTAGAATTAATTGGTGTTTTTTTTATAATAAAATGCTGCAATAATTATGAAAACAAAATATTTCTTTTTCGCTTTATCTACTTTACAAAATTATTCCATAGCTAGGCTATGCAAGAATTTTGTGCATCAATAAAACAAAAAATAAATCATTTTTAGA
>JAOZTL010000274.1:0-4111 GCA_029942205.1 Bacteroidales bacterium
GGTGTTTTTTACTGATAAAAATAATGTAAGTTTTGATCCACACACTTATTTTGATCAAAAAGCAATCGATAGGCGAACGAAAAATAATATTTCGCTCTTCGATAAAACAGATTATCCTCTAAATCAGGATTATGTAAAAGCAATTGCAAGCAAAGTAATAGAATTGCGCAAACAAATACGATGGTTTAATGCCGTATCGGTACAAGCAAACTCCGATCAAATTACAGAAATAAATGCATTGCCATTTGTTGCTAAAACAAGCGAAATAACTCAATATTCGACAATAAGTACCACTAAATTAGACACATTCTTGACCGACGATGAACAAAAATTATTAGCTGCTCAAATAGAACACATGCAAGGACATTTATTTGCAGAAAAAGGCTACAGCGGAAAAGGAATTCGGATTGCGATTTTTGATGCAGGCTTCCCAACAGTAAACGTAAATCCTGCCTTTGAACACATACGGAAAAACAAACGCATCATCAAAACATGGGATTTTGCACGCAACAAGGAAAATGTGTATGCCAATAATATACACGGAACCATGGTGATGTCGTGTATTGCAGGCATGGTAGGCGACAAAAAACTAGGGCTAGCAACCGATGCAGAATTCCTACTTGCTCGGACAGAAATAAATAGCGAAAAATTCAAAGAAGAAGAAAATTGGCTAGCTGCCGTTGAATGGGCAGACAAAAATGGAGCAGACATAATCAATAGTTCACTTGGATATACTCACGACCGATATTTCAAATATCAGATGGATGGTGAAACGAGCTTAGTCAGTAGAGCAGCCAACATGGCAGCCAGCAAAGGAATTCTGGTAATTAATGCCATAGGAAATGATGGTAGCAACGAATGGAAAATACTTGGTGCGCCTGCCGATGCAGACAGTGTTTTGAGTATTGGCGGCATCAATCCTGTTACTCGCTTTCATACCTCGTTTAGCTCTTTTGGTCCTACGTCAGACAACCGATTGAAACCCAATCTTGTAGCTTTTGGACATGCCATTGTTGCTAAAAAATATAAACTTGCCGAGTCGCAAGGAACATCGTTTGCAGCACCTCTTGTTACTGGCTTTGCCGCTTGTGCATGGCAAGCAAAAACAGAACTTACTGGTATGGAGATGTTTAAAACAATGGAACAAGCGGGGAATTTAGCTCCATATTTTGATTATGCCCATGGTTATGGCGTTCCATCGGCTATTAATTTTTTTGATGAATGCGATTTGGATACAATTTCTCCAATACAATTTGAAACATCTAATGGGTATTTGAACATTCTTATCGACAAAAAATTTATTGATAAAAAATCAAAAACATGTAATAATTATTTATTCTATCATATTGAAAATAATGAACATGTACTTGCAAAATATTGGTTAATTGATGTTTATCAAAGAAAGGCAGCAAAAATATCATTTTCAGAGCTAGAAAAAGGAAACATTATTAGAGCTCACTATAAAGGATATACGCTAGAATATGTGTATGAATAAGGTCTTCGATCTTACTTATTATTAAATAAATAGACTAATTTTAGATATTAAATAAAAGAAATGAGAACGAAACTATTATTTCTATTACTATTGGCAAGTGTATCACTACAAGCCCAAACTGTTTTGATGAAAGAAGAACCAAAACTGTATAATTTGCAACGCCCCACTTATGGTCCTAATATGATGCATTATACGCATTTATACCTTAGTTATGGAATGTTTGTAAGCCCTACTGAAGGCGAAGGTGTGGACATTGATCATACAAAAAGTTTTTCTTTAGACCTCGGATGGCGTTATAAAATGAAGTTAAATAAATATTTTGCTATTGGCTCAGATATTCATTTTTGCAAAAACATTTTTGATATTAAACAAAATGCAGCAAAACAATTGTTTAACAGCATTTTGCACAAAGAAGAATTACTGAAACAAAATAAAATAGGCATGGACGTTTTTTTTCGTATTAATGTAGGGCGTAGAGGAAATTCGGTAGGGAAATTTATGGATATTGCTCTTTATGGCGATTACATCACGAAAAGCACGCATTTGTACGTAGATCAAGTAGATGTAGTAGCAGCCAATTATTATGCAGAAGAAAGAAAAACGATTTATTCAACGCTTGCTTATGTCAAAAATATGGAATATGGACTAAAAATGCGGCTAGGTGTTGGTCATTGGGTTTTACATGCAAACTATCGTTTGTCTGATTTATTTACCACTGATTTTAAGCAAAATGAGCTAGATGTTGAATTACCACGCTTATCGGTTGGTTTGCAAATCGGTTTGCATCAATAATTTGTGAAAAAACCATGCACTAACTCGGCAAACTGCTTGATCTGATCTGGATTATGCTCTGTTGCCGTACCAACAACCAGTATGTCGGCACCTGCTTCGCAAGCATCACGCACAGTATCTAGCGAATGCAATCCGCCTCCAACAATGAGCGGTATGCTTATTGTTTTTTTTACTTCTCTTATCAATATGGAAGGAACTGATTGCTGTGCGCCACTACCAGCATCCAAATAAACAAGCGACAAACCAAGCATTTCGCCAGCCAAAGCTGTAGAACTGGCAATATCTGGCTTATTAGATGGAATTGGTTTTGTGTTGCTCATGTACTCAACCGAAGTGGTTTGTCCGCTCTCTATCAGCATGTAAGCAGTAGAAATAATTTCTAAGCCGCTTTTTTTCAGAAATGGTGCTGCCACCACGTGATTTCCAATCAAGAAATCGGGATTGCGTCCAGAAATTAGCGATAATAGCAATATACCATCGGACTGCGAACTTATTTGCATCAAACTTCCTGGGAAAATCAAAACAGGAATATTTGATAATTCCTTGATTATCTGAATAACATTTTCTATCGATTCGTGTAAAAGACTGCCTCCTACCATAAAAAAATCAACTTTGCCTGCTTCCGACAAATGCACTAATTCGTGTAAAGATTCGTTATTCTGTTTATCTGGATCGATTAATATGGCAAGTTGTTTTGTCTTTGATTGCCTTATTTTATTATAAATTGATTGCATATTTACTTTTCGATAAATCATTTACACTAGTTTTACATAAGTGCGTAAGTAACATCAAATAGGATGAAAACCTTTATTCCAAACAAGCATATAAGCATCTCCTTTTCTGGAGTAAATTAATTGATATTGAAGCCAATAATGTACTACTAATTCATTGATGCAGATCGAAGTAGCTAATTCCCCTTTTGTTGCAAAAGAAAAAATAGGCACACAAAGATTGGTTTTAAAATCAATCTTTCCTTTGTTGTATATTTTAAATAATACTTCTTTTGCACACCAATAAATTGCAATATGCTCATTTATAGATGAATTAGATAAACTTTGAATCGTTTTTTCAGATAAAAATTTACTTTTCACTCGATCAAGTTTTGTCGATATTTTTTCTATATCAACGCCAGCAACTCCTTCATGAAACCACAAAACTATAAAATCGCCCGAATGAGAAATGCTTATTTCTGAATCAATTGATGGAATATACGGTTTTCCGTTAGATGTGTATTTAATGGACGCATTCTGCCCCAAATGTTTTTTCAACATCAAGCGAGCAATCATCCATTCCATGCGCCGTTTGGGATATTTTATTTGTTGATTTTCAATCCATTCTCCTTCCGTAGCCACTTGTTTGAATTGAGCCGTAATTTCGTCTAGCGATTCGGTAATTTCCCAAATATACAAGCTCTTTGGGGCTTCAAGGTTCTTTACGAGTAAGGTCATCCTTTATTTTTCTAACCATTCAAACGTATTGATTAGCTGGATAATATCATTTTTTATGTAATCAATAACAGGAGCTAAAGAATCTTTGTTTGGGTGAGTAGTAAAGTATAGTGCACCACGCAAAAACTGTTCGGTACTATCCGTTACAAAAAATTGAACAGACGATGCCGCATTTCCCGAAATATCAAACATGACACCGTATACTTTTTTATTCGGACTTAAAAACACATTTTCATCAATTCCATCCGCTTTCACCGTGTGCCTGTAAGCCAATGAGCGTGCATCTTCCCAAAACTGAGCTACGTCTTTTTTAGATATTTTATAACTTAAATGTATGCGTGCTCGGTGTTCGGGATAAGCAATATTTATCCAGTAT
>JAOZTL010000274.1:4121-5022 GCA_029942205.1 Bacteroidales bacterium
ACTGAAGAATCAAACTTTTGATAATCCGAAGCAGGCAAATCTATACGAAAATAGGCATGTGGCTTTGGCGAATAATCTGCGCCACAAGCAGTTAAAAATAAAATAATGAATAATACCAATAAACTATTCTTCATTTGGTCTGAATTTATAAGGAGATGGACAAAATTAAGTTTCCATTTATTTCTTGCTAAGCAATTTATTATGAAAGCTTTTCCTCTCGTATGTAAGCAACTAAAAAAAGGTCTAAAATCTTAGGAACGCAAATTAAATAATAATAACTCGAATCTCAATAATCCGACGATTATCTACCGATTCTACAATAAACGAGATATTTTCGTAGACTAAATTTTCACCTTTTATCGGAAAATCACCTTTTATTTCTAATAATAAACCAGCTAATGTTTCCGCTTCACCTTTTATTTTTTCTAACTTATCATCGTCATTAATGTTTATTACTTTCAAGAAATCGTTTAGTAATATTTTTCCTTCAAAAATAAATGTGTTTGCTGCTATTTTGCGATATAATTTCTCGTCTCCATCTGTTTCGTCCATGATGTCGCCTACTATTTCTTCCAAAATATCTTCCAAAGTAACGATACCACTAGTGCCTCCATATTCGTCGGTAACAATAGCCATGTGGATTTTTTTGATTTTAAATTCTTCTAACAAATCATTTATTTTTTTTGCTTCTGGCACAAAATAAGGTTTTCTGATTAGCTTTATCCAATCATATTCTTGCTCGTCCAAATAAGGCAATAAGTCCTTGACTACCAGTATGCCTGTAATGTGATCGAACGTTTCGTCGTAAATAGGAATTCGCGAGTATGATTCGCTCCTAATCAAGCGAAGGACTTCTCTAAATTCAGTTGTTCTTTCGATAGCAACCACATCCACACGTGGG
>JAOZTL010000275.1 GCA_029942205.1 Bacteroidales bacterium
ATGAAAATAAAATGTTTCTTTTTCGCTTTATTTTCTTTACTCATTTTTAGAATCATAATTATTACCACAATTTAGTATAACTTACAAAAGGGGCGAGCCAGTAGGATCGCCTCTACATTTGTCGTTTTATTCCAATAATTGGCATCATGGGCATAACTCTCGGTTCGTCCTTATGTGGGACTAGAAGCCCGAGAGGGCGATTCTATTGTTAGCCTTGTATGAAATGAAATACGAGGAAATGATTAAAACTAATTTGATGTTTTGCGCTAGTTAAAAAAATACAGACAAATAATATTTTATTTGACAGAAAAATGTATATTTGTAGAAAAAAAAGATCCTGAAATTTATGGAAAAAATATTTTTATTACTTTTTTATCTTATTGTCTACTCAGTTATTTGTACAGAAAATAAGCAACATACACACAACTGAAGATGATGAGCAAGTAACTATTTATTATGATTTAATTGGCACACAAGGCAGTTTGTGCGAAGTAGATATATTTTGTTCGGATGATTGGAGCAGAAAACTCCAGAGCGTAACAGGCGCAGTAGGTGTAAATATAAGCCCTGGAAAAGAAAAACGCATTACTCGGGTATTGCAAGAAAGACCGAATTTTGTAGGGAATTTTGCATTTAAGATAAAAGCGAAAACAACAAGTTTACTATCCGTTTCAAGCACTTTCTCTGCCTATACCGAAACCGTTGCAGGTTTATCGCTTCCCATGCTAGCCATTAAAGGCGATACCTTCACCATGGGAAGCCCCAATTCAGAACCAAATCACGAAAGCGATGAAAAAGAGCATCAAGTAAGTCTTTCTGATTTTTACATGGCAAAATCTGAACTCTCACAGGCCTAGTATAAAGCCATTATTGGCTCAAATCCATCAAAAGATTATGGTGTTGGAGATAATTATCCTGTGTATTCTGTAAATTGGTATGAAACCGTAGAATTTTGCAATAAACTAAGCATAAAAGCAGGTTTACAGCCTTATTATACCATTAATAAAACACAAAAGACACTAATAATACCAATAGTTCTGACGATATAAAATGGATAGTAATCCTCAATAAAAATGCCAATGGCTATCGTTTGCCAACTGAAGCAGAATGGGAATATGCAGCACGTGCAGGCACTACAACGTAATAATCTCACTACCGATCAAGCAAACTGTAATGGTAATTATCCGTATAATAATAATGCTAAAGGTGAATATCGGGAGAAAACAGTAGCAGTAAATAGCTTTAGCCCGAATAAATTTGGATTGTATAATATGCATGAAAATGTATGTGAATGGTGTTGGGATTGGTATGGAGCTTATAAGATCGATATATCCATGAATACTATGGGCGACATATCAGGCTCGTACCGTGTCATACGGGGTGGTAGTTGGTACTACAACGCACAGAGCTGTCGTTCGGCGAACCGTAACTACCACAGCCCGTAACAGCCGTTACTACGACTTCGGCTTTCGCCTTTGCAGGAATAAGTAGCCTTTTTGATTTTATCTTTTTTACCTTTTGGGAGAAATTTGGGCGATTCTATTGTTAGCCTCGTATGAAATGAAATACGAGGAACATAGAATAATTTCGTCAATTTGGCTTTTCGATACTTATAATTTTTTGTTTTTCGATCATTTTGCCGTCTTTGGTAATGGCACGGAATAGAATGGTGTATTCCGAGCAATGGTCGGAGGCATAAAACGTGTATCTTGCTTGCTTACTGCGTTCTATTTGGCTATTCCAATACAAGCAGTTTGCAAAATTTGGTTTTCGGTCTTGTTTTTCGTTGTTGCTGGAGTAATGCGTATGCTTTGGGAATAAATTAGGAAATAATGTACTGTATTTCAAGAAATTTGCTTTTTCAGAGAAATCAAAATTCGCAAAATTATTTTGTTTCGTTTTGATTGAAACAATGCCATTGGCTAAGTAATCGCCTAAATAAAAAGGGTGATTGATAACCGAAACGTTGGCTATCAAATTGGCATCTGTTTGGAACAATTCGACAAGATCAAAAATAGGAATATTGTTCAACAATACCAGTGGATTGTCCAAGTAGTTTGTTGTTTCTTCGTTGTATAGTCTTATTTTTTGTTCTTTGCGGTTGTCTATCACATTGGTGAGTGGTATTATTTCTCTGAAAACATCTTTCAAGCTCGTCATTTGTACGTAGTCTGCCAATAAAATACTGGACGTAAACACGAGCGAATCGTTTAGAAAGTAGTTATTTGCTTGATGTTTTATATTTTCTTTTTGTTGGTAGTAATGGTCTATTTGTGCGTTGATGTACATTTCTTTAATTAAGTCTGCTTTCTTTTCGGAGATATAGAAAGGCAAGCTTCTTTGTTCGGCAATACGTTGTTCAAAGTCGTTATCAATTTTTATTTCGGCATTTGTACTATTAGAATTGTCGGCACAAAGACAAATGTCTTGGATTCCTAATAGATTTTCTAAGGAGAAATAAAATCGACCTTCTGGTGAGCTACGGTAGGCATGTAGTTGATTATTATCACCAAAAACGGAAACAAAAATAGCTTTGTTCGGGATTGGTTTTTGACTGGTTTTATCGACTAATACACCCGATATGCTTACGCCTCGTATTTCTGGCAGAAACTGTAATTCCTGTTGTTTGGTGTTTTTTTCTTGTGAGAGATTATTGAAATAAAGATCACCGTAAATTGTCAGAATTTGATTGATTTGCTGTACTGTTTCTGTATTGGTAACAAGGTGGCTCATCAAAAAATCATTAAATTTATTGACATCATACAAATGTTTTTCTTTTATTTGAGTAGGCAAAATGGCTGTTCCTTTTTTTACGACAGTAACATTGCTCCATCGCAATTGGCTGTTGGTATTCACTTGTAGCGAAATTGCTTCGCGTGGTGCGTATTTATTTTTGTTGGTGTTTAGCCGTACCGCTTGAGCTTCGGGGTAGGCAATGTATTTGATCAATACGGCTTTGATTTGGTCTTGCTTATTTTTTATGGTGATAAAATTGAGTCCATTGGATAGTTTATCGTAAAGTATGGTAGTTTGATAAAGGTGGTTGGTTGGCACAAAATGATCAGAAAAACTACTTTTGTTTTGATTGTTACTAACGTCTATTTTATATACTTGTCCATCTAAATTGCTGTTTGGATCAAAAAATAATTGAATGTTGATACCTTTTTTTTGCGTTTGCGAAAGAATGGTTATTTCTTTTTTCGGGAATGATGGAAAATCAAAATAGCTGGTTGTTCCATTTTTTAGTTTTAGTCGTAAAAAATATTTTTCCCCTTCGTTGGGTGTTAGTTGAAACGAAGCCAGTCCGTAAGACTCTAGCTGGCATTGGCTTAGTACTTGATCTTCAGAATCAGTAATTTCGGCTTGAGCAATTTGGTCGATGAGGCTTTTGCTTATTCTTAGGCTAATTTGATTTATTTTTCCGTACACCCAAGCACCACCTTCGGGAAAAAACGAGACAGCTTTGTCTCTAATTGTATTTGTTTCGGGTAGCGATATTCTTGGGTTTAAGATTTGTACATTTGTATACGAAAAGTCTTCTATTGGGAAATTTCGCATAAATTTGGTGTATGCTCGAATGTGATAATTCCCACTAATAAGATTTTCTGGAATCGTTAAATAGCTACTTGTTAGGCACGAGTCGATACGGAATTTTTGTTTGACAACAGGAGTATGTTCTTGGTTATAGAGTTCTACATACAACAAATTACTCACTGGGCTGCTGGCACTGTCTGTATGACTTAGCAGTGCCGAAAACCAAATTCGTTCACCAACCAAATAGAGGTTTCTATCGGTAAAAAAAATAATTTTTTCTTTTAGACTTTGGTCGAATGGTGTTTTTTCGGTTTGAGCAAACGATACTTTCGTTGCCACGATAACCAATAAAAATATAATCGTAATTTTGCGCATTCTGTTCTGTATTAAGTGCATGAGCAACTATAAAAAGGTCGAAGACCTTAATCTATCCAAAAATCGGGTTTATTAATAGTGCCTCCCTTCAAGCGGCAATCGAAACAGGCGGCAGGAGCAGTTGCTTGTCCTGCATCTTCTCTCGATACGTACACTGGTGTTGGTAATCGGTAAAGATATTGCATGGCTTTATAATTGGGCTTGCATTTGGAATAATAAAATTCGACGGATGGGGGGCGATCAATAAAAATCCGTTTCTCGGTAGCACCAGCCACCGTGAAATTACCTAATATTTTGATACTCTCATCGCTTACGTGGTGCATGTTTCCTATTATTTGGAATGGTTGCGTGGCATACATCGAGGCATCATTGCTGCTTTGTTCGCTTAATTGTTTGAGAAAGAAATAATTCTTTTTATCAATATTCAGCTGAGTAACATGCAAGCTGTATTTGATTGCAAATTGATTGGTGGTATTATCCACGTAATGGATAGGGATTTTTTTGAGTTTGTTCTTTTTGTTTTGTTTGATGTATTCAGCAAGTACAATGTTGGAGATAGAAGACGTTTTCCAGCAAGTATAAAACTCCATGGGATTTGGGTATTCGGTTAATTCATAATTTCGATAAACAAAATCGATGGGAAAGTCCGAATTAAATTGATACGTTTGGGTCATTTTCCAGTACAAGAAATTAGAATCAGCCTGCAAATCAACAGGATCAACAAAAAACTGATAGCCAAACGATTTGTAGGGATAAAAACCCATTTCACGGCTTTCATTTTCAAAATATAAATCCGCAATTTCTACTGGCTCTTTTAGTTTGCCAAAATCCGAAACATAGCTTTGTCCATCGTAGTCGATCATTAGTTTGTACTTTCGTCCTATTTCGCCTTTGTATCCCGATGCAGCAGTGCTATACACACCATTTTTACCTTCGATGAGAGTTACCGAACTGCCCAAATCATCCACAATCGTAATCGTAGCACCTTCAACAGGCAACGATGTGTACACATTCATAGGCGATGTTTTGGTTAATTTCACGTTGTATGGACCATCCATATTCGTGATTAAGCCTTCTACGATTAGGCTGTTTTCGTATTT
>JAOZTL010000276.1 GCA_029942205.1 Bacteroidales bacterium
GAAAATGAAACAATTGTTTTAGATGAAGTCAAAAAAATTCGTAAAAAAGGGAATATAAATACCCTATCAAAATTATTACACCTTTTCTTGAACACTAAAAATCCGAAAATAAAGCATGAAATTGGAGATGTACTGATTGATGTAAAAGAAAAAAAAGTAATTCCACTAATAATAAACACATTACAATCAACAAGTGGACTAAAACAAAAGGAATTACTAGCTATTTGTTGGCAAATGAGTTTAGATTTTAGCGATTATCTAAAGGAATTTATACATTTTTTTATTGAAGGAGATTTTGAATTAGCATTTGAAGCATTTACGATAATCGAAAACATGGAACAATTAGATGCAAATATAGAGCTCGCTACCAAAATCAAAACAAACTTAGTTAATTTTGATACTCAGAAAAAAACACTCGCTATCGATTTAGTACACATTATAGAAAATGGAAATTCGCTTACTTAATTTAAGCAGTATACTTTACTTATAAATACAGACAAAAAAGAGGCTATATAAAAAAAATAGCCTCTTTTTTTAATATTCATCTTCATTAAAAAAGAAATCGTCTTTGCTCGGATAATCCGGCCACAAATCTTCGATACTTTCATAAGCCTCGCCTTCGTCTTCGATTTCTTGCAAATTCTCAATTACTTCCATCGGAGCACCTGAGCGCAAGGCAAAATCAATTAATTCTTCTTTTGTGGCTGGCCACGGAGCATCTTCTAATTTTGATGCTAATTCTAATGTCCAATACATATTGCTTGTTGATTAGGTTACACTACTTTTTCAAATTGCGCAAATATATAAACTTTTTAATTAATACGAGTATTTAACGTACAAAAACTACAAAAATTATGCTTCTTTATTCCATTTCTCTTCTTTTGTATCAAAATATTTAGCCTGTTTTCTCGAAAAAACAAAAAAATAATCCGATAATCTATTCAAAAACATAATAATCTGCTCTAAATTTTCATTTTCATCTGCTGCTAACTGCACGACTAAACGCTCCAATCTTCGACAAACTGTTCTGCATATATGACTTTGAGCTACAACAAAATGACCTCCTTGCAATACAAAATCGGAAAGCTTAGGAAGCTCCAATTCCATTTGATCTATTTCGTACTCCAAAAAAAAAATATGAGCATCCTTTATTTGAGGAATTTCAAACTCTCCCTGGTTTTCATCCATCGCCAATGACGATCCGATATTAAATAACAGGTTTTGTATCCGAATGAGTGCCGATTTACTTTCTGCATCCAAATCATAACTTCTCAACAACCCAACATGTGCATTCAACTCATCTACAGTCCCATAGCTCTCTATCCGTAAATGATATTTTGGCACTCTATTGCCACTCAATAACGAAGTAGACCCTTTGTCGCCTGTTTTTGTATAAATTTTCATGCTATTTATCTGTTTTTTTCAATATCAATAATTGCAATTACTTTTTTTTAACCAAAATACTTAATTAACTAAACTATTTTACATCTAAAAACACTATTAAGTTAATTTTTATTATATTCTAATATTCTTATTTATCACATCTGTTTCAATTAATCCATCTCGCAATCGAATGATACGATGCGCATACATAGCAATATCTTCTTCGTGTGTAACTAAAATAATTGTGTTTCCTTTGGCATGAATTTCGGCAAATAAGTTCATTATATCTACCGAAGTTTTTGAATCAAGATTTCCTGTTGGCTCATCTGCCAAAATTATAGAAGGATTATTGACAAGTGCACGAGCGACTGCTACTCGTTGGCGTTGCCCACCCGAAAGCTCATTGGGACGATGATCAACCCGATCGGACAGCCCGACACTTCCTAGTACTTCAGTTGCTTTTTTTATTCTATCGGATTTCACTGTTCCGCCATAAACAAGAGGCAGCATCACGTTTTCGAGCGAGGTATAGCGTGGTAATAAATTAAATGTTTGGAAAACAAAACCTATTTCTTGGTTACGAATAACTGCAAGTTCGTCTTCCGAAAGCTGACTAACATTTGTTCCATTTAGAATATATTCTCCTTTTGATGGTGTGTCTAGGCATCCAATTATATTCATAAACGTGGATTTACCTGATCCCGAGGGTCCCATTATTGCTACATATTCGCCTTTATTTATTACCGTACTTACACTTCGTAGAGCTTTTACTTCTTGTGTCCCAACAATATAATGTCGAGCTAAATTCTCACATTGTATTACTTCTTTCATGTTGTATTTTGTTGTTGCTTTGTTGTTTATTACCTCTCTTAAAGAATGAAATAAATGATATTTTCTATTGAATATTTTTGTCTTTAGTATTAAACATTGTTGAATAAATTAAGGACTTCGACCTTTTTGATGCTGCTTAGGAACACTAATTAAACAAAAATAAAATGTTATTTTTTTGCAAAGACTTATAAAACTCAACATATTAGAAAAATAACCAATACTCTATACTTTATAATTATGCATAAAGATACAAATTATCTGGTAGCAAACTCGTTTTTTTCAAAATTTTATAACAAAATGTTCTTTACTTAATTCTTGTTTAAAAAACACAATGCCTAGTCGAAATAAATCGATACTTAAACTTATTTTTGGAGAACTAACAATCTCACTCCAAGCCTGTTCCATTTCTTCAGACCAGTGAATATCATCAAATACAAAAATGGTATCGTTATGTGCATACCTACTACATTCATGAAAATAATCTAAGCTTGGTTGTCGTAAATGATGACCATCAAAAAAAACAAAATCGACTTGCTTTATTTCTTTTAATATTTTAGGAAGCTCGGATCTAAATTCGCCAATATGAAGCTGTATATTTTGCAAATTTAATTGTTCAAAATTTTCTTTTGCTATTTTAGCCGTTTCTTCACAAGCTTCTATCGTATAAATGTTTGCTTTTTCATCCACCAAAGATAAGTAAGACGTACTTATCCCTAAGGAAGTTCCTAGTTCAATAATATTTTTAGGTTTACTATAATTTATTATACGAAATAAAAGTTCTCCGTATTTTCGAGAAATAGCTGAATATTTAGCAATTGACTGCACCTTTCGTCGCTCTTTTGAGCTAGAAATAATAGAACCAGCTCCAAAGTCATTTATTTTTATTATTCTGAAATCTTTACGCATTTTTTTTCGTAAATCATCCACTAAAAGATAAGCATAATATTTCAACTTATTTTCAATTATTTCTGTCAAAAAATAAAATAAAAAAGGAGAATGAATACCATGCCCCTTTTTATATTTTGCCTTTATCACATAAAATAGTGCCTTAACAAAAAAATGGAATCTCAACATTTCTATCTAATAAATCGATTAATGGTTACCAGTAATTTATCTATATCAATTGGCTTTGAAATAAAATCATCACAGCCTGCCTCTAAGCCTTGTTGCCGCTCATCTGCCATAGCATAAGCCGTTTGCGCAATTATAGGTACACGCTTGTTGATACTTTTTATTTGTTGTGTTGCTTCAAAACCATCCATTTCTGGCATTTTTATATCCATCAAAACAAGATCGATTTTTTCTTTCTTAAATATGGCAACTGCTTCTTTTCCATTAGATACACGAATCGTTTTTGCGCCAGTATAAGTAAGTATTTCTTGAATAAAAAGATAATTCATTTCTTCGTCTTCTGCAATCAAAATAGTACGCCCACTCCAGTCATAGTCATCAGGATTAGACCCTTTATTCACATCTGGCTCAATAGGCACAATAGACAAGTCATAAGGCAATGTAAAATAGAAAGTTGAGCCTTTTCCTAACAACGAATCGACCCACATTTTTCCTCCCAGCAAAATGGTTAATTTTTCAGAAATCGCTAAGCCTAAGCCTGTTCCTCGTTGATTTTTATTTTCGGTATCCTCAATTTGTCCAAACTGTTCAAAAATTATATCTAATTTATCTTGAGGCATACCTATTCCTGTATCCGTTACATAAAATAAAATTTCATTTTTAACATCAAACTTAAATCCAAATTCAACGTATCCTTTTTCTGTGAATTTCAATGCATTCCCAAGCAAATTATTGAAAATTTGCTTAAATCGAAAAATATCTGTTAAAATAAATGGCTTTTGAGACAAATAAGGCATATTCAGATTCAACTCAAAACTCGTTTCTCTTCTCTCATTTATTGTTACAAATGAAGCATAAAGCTCATTCATAGTTCTTTCTATATCACATTCCTGCTTTTTTATTTTTAGTCTACCTGCTTCTATTTTTGATATATCAATAATATCATCGATTAAGTTTAATAAATTATTTCCACTATCTACAATGTAATTTAAGAACTTATCTTTCTGTTTTTCAAATAATTGTGGTCTTAACAATAATTCCGAAAAACCAATAATTGCATTCATTGGAGTTCTTATTTCATGCGACATATTAGCTAAAAATGAAGATTTTAACCGATCACTTTCTTCTGCTTTCTCTCTTGCATTAATCAATTCTAATTGACTTTTCTTCCATTTAGATATATCACGAATTGTAAAGACAAAAAAATCACGTTCACTTATTCGAGTTTTTGCAATACTTATCTCTATTGGAAAGATTTCGCCATCCTTACGGATTGCAGACATTTCGATTATTTCATTATCTATCGTTTCGGAAGAATTAATTTTATTATTCAAATAATCATGGTCTTTTTCTGAAAAAATCAAATTAAGCACATCCTCTTCTATCAATTGAGATTTAGAATAAGCAAACATTTTTAACGATGCTTCATTCCAATAGTGAGATATTCTGTCTTTACCAACAACAATGATTGCATCAAATGACAAATCACTAATTTGCTTGTATTGCTCTTCGCTCTCAATCAGTAATAACTCTTTGTCATCACGCTCTTTTTCTCTTTTCTCTACACACGAAACAAGTTCACGAAATTCATCATACAAAATTGCCGTTTCATCATTTGTTTTGCAAACGATAGGTATTGAATAGTTATTAGTTTGTGATATTTCTCTCGATATTTTTGCTAATCAAATACGTATAAACGGGAAGATCCTTGAC
>JAOZTL010000277.1 GCA_029942205.1 Bacteroidales bacterium
TGATTGATAACTTTTTATGGCTTCAGATTCATTTCCTTGTACTAAATGCAAATTTGCAATTTCATTCGTCAAACGAGCTTTATCATCAACATTACTCGTATTACTCAATGAATCTTTATACGAATTAACCAAAACTTCCATGTCTGATTCGGACTCAGATAAATGTTTTTTTTGTAATTTAATATTTGCAAAAATAATAGAAGACGGACGCTGCAAAAATCCTTTATTCATATTGACTTCTGATACATTAGATGGTATAATTGAATAGTGAACTTCACAAGTATATACATCGCCTATTTTAGAATCGACATAAATAAAGTTTCGTGAGGCAATTTCTTTTTGCAGTAGCTTGTTTGCTCGTTTTAAGTTAAGAAAACCTTTCAATTGGTAAACACGTGCAGCATCATTAGCAGCAATTAAATTCCAAGTGTCTGCTGTAATGGGACCAGCAAAAGTAATATCTTCATTTTTCGTTACTGAATATTGTACATATAAAACCAACTCATTGGTATAATATTCTATTTTCAGAATTTTATATTGTAAATTATTTGCAGTATAAACGGGCTTAGTATCCGTAAAAAGGAGGGTATTTTCCTGTGCAATAGCACTTAAATCACTAATAAATAATACTAAAAACGCAAAAATATAGCGATAAAAATTCGATTTCATACAAATTAGGCTTAATTAATATTTTTGATTTATTAAGAACGGAATTTTCACTAATAAACAACAGATCTGTCTAATAATCCATAAGGTCTTCGATCTTTTTTGTTGCTTACGTAATTCTATAAATTATTAATAATCAATAAAATACAGATTTTTAAATTATCAAGTTAATTTCGTCCTTCTACTTACATCAAAATATATACAAATTCTGAACCAAGCCTTTTTTTATAATCAAAAAAATATATTATTCAAGTAGCCAAGCCATCGCTTCGTCATTATCAGAAAAAAAGCGTACAGGAATTTTATTACTCAGCTCTTTTAAAACTCGTTTAGATGCAATCGCCCGAAAAGCGTTTACTGACAGCAAGTTTGCAACTTTATGAAAACGCACCATCGCTCTTGGAATAAATTGAGTTATCATCCATTGTTGAATTTCTAATGAAATATCCTTCCCTTTGCGTGAATCGCTAAGCCATTTATTCAAATCATGTAAATCGCCTAACAGTAAAGCTTTCTCTGACAGGAATTTGTATTCATCGAAACTTGGCTTACCTTGCCAACGAACAATCATAATTTTTTCTTTTTTATCGATCAATAATTTTCCAAAAGATTCACTGTAAATTTCTTCTATCATTTTTTTTGTTTTTTATAAGTAAGGTCTTCGACTTATTTTACATGTACTTCTGCACAAAGCTATAAAAAAATGGCTCAAAAAAAACTTTTTTTGAGCCATTTTAAAGAAATTAGTGTTTAATAAATTCCATGAAATCCCGATTAATATTCAGTAACAGGAACATCTAAGCGTTTTTTACAGCCAAAATACAAATTAAAGCCTAAGCGCATATTCACTGTTTTTGCCGTTTTCGGGCTAATTATTGAGTTTAAGTTATCGGTAAGAAAATAAAACTGCAAAGCTCCCATTTTCATCGCCAAAGCAAAGCCTAAGTTGTTATATGCTCTATTTTCGATGGTGTATGCAAGTCCTGTCGTAAAGTTCTTTCCTGCTTGTAGGTTTGCCGACAAAGTGAATGCTTGGTGTGCACGTCGATCATAAAAGTAGGTTTTCGACAATAAACCAAAATTCAAGCTTTTAGTAAATGCATAATTTGCACCAATATAGATTTGTGTATTCAAGTAGGTTTTATAGGCTTCTTCGGAGTTTGTTGGTGCAAAAAGTTTCATTATAGAATCTGTTAAATCATCGGTAAAATTACTCATTGCATCGGGATCATCGTTTAATAGCAGATCGGTGTCAATACCATCAAATACAAATTCACCATTAGCAATAAGGTTATGCGTATTATTTTTCCAACTAATAAATCCAAGATCAATCACACTTGCACTCAATTGAATATCGTCTGTTAGTTGATAATTTGCACCTAAATCAATTCCTATTCCACGATTTCCTCCTACCTCATCGAGTATTTCTCCTACCTCTTCAAATATTTTACCAACATCAAAGTCATCAAATAAATCGAAAGTTACATCTTCAATCATTCCGTTTGCATCATAAACAAATTCGACAGGAGCAGTTGCATTGATTTCAATATCACTTTTAATGGTCATTTTATAGCTATTAGGATCTGTTTCCAGCGTAATGTTTCCTTTTCGTGAATTCAAGTTACCTAATCCTTGCAATAATTTGAATTTTCCTCCTATGGTAAGTCTATCTGTTACTTTATGCGATAGTCCGAAAGCATATTCGGTATATGCAATTCCAAAAAAGTCTAAATCCAGATCAAAAGGCTCATCCATAAATGCGGCATTTCCATTTCTGATTTGTAGCACATCATTTGGGTATCCAAATCTTACTTGCGTCTTCAAATTGGTATGAAACGTAAAGTAATAATCTTTAATCCAGAATCCTAAAGCGAAAAGATTTATACTGACTTCTGTTTTTATGTAATTATGTTCACCTAAACGTTGCTCGATATTGTCTAAATCAATGAATAATGAATCGGACGCAATTCCTACGCCTTTTTTCAATGCATCATTGAAAGAAAAGCCACTAAACAAAGCATCTACTTCAATAGCATTTATTGCTGGAAATCCCAAAAACGTATTGCATTGGTACTGCAAGGCAGGATTCACTAGATTCGCTTGATGAATAGCTGGCGTATAATATAATAAATTTTCCTGTGCTTTTAGAGGCAAAATAGCTAAAAAAGCAACAATCAATATGGTTAGTTTTTCTTTTTTCATCATAATATTAATTACTTACATTAAATTTTGCTTTTGCACTCACATCGATACTAATGCTGTAATCGGTGTATATTTTAACGGTTCTTCCTTCGTCTTCTTTGTCGGTATTCAAAATGACGGTAAATAGTAAGAACTTTGTCTTTTTCAGATTTTCCAGTGTTGCTTGATCTACCTCAAAAACAAGCTCAGACGGTGTGCTGCTTTGCACCACGCCATTAGCGTCAGTAGTGGCAGAAGTTATTTCAAAATATTCAGCATCATTATACAATTTGCCTAAAATAACATCATTTTCATCCATCATACTAAGCTGTGCTTTGATTGCAATCGGAAATCCATTTTCAATTAACAATCTCAGGCTTGCTGTTTCTACTTGGTCAAGATCTTCTGCACTTTTCTCAAAATCAATGGTATCCGTTATGCTTAAATCGCTAGTACGAAGATCCATTGGAATATCCATTGCCATGTCTAAAGTTACCGAATCGCCTTCACTTACAGAATAGGCAGAACCTGCGATGGTTCGCACTTCGCCCGAGAATGAAACAAAATCGGGGAATGCCGAAATAAGATCCGAAATGGACGAATTATCACCATTAATGGAAATCTCTGTTACTCCAGGGGCTCCAGCTGCATTAGGCACAGCAATAGTTACTAATTTATCAATAAACGTTCCTGTAACAGCTGTAGGATTGTCATCTGCATCGTAATAGTAAAAGTCCGAAAACATAAATTGTACGCCAATATTCCATTCATTAGAAATGGTAAAAATAATTTCAGGGCTTCCTAATTCAAACTCGCCATCTAAGGCATATTGACTAAAGCCAAGATCAAGGCGTTGTGGTGGAATTTTATACACAATTTCTGGCAATGTAGCACCAAACAGAGGATTGTCGCCAAAATATTCAGTAGCAGCATAGTCTCCTAATCTGCTTGAAAACTTTAAATGTATCAAGTTTTGATCATCAATTTCTAAAAATGTGCCTGTTTCTTCCGAATCAGGTAACAGGTCGCTTATCGCAACAGATCCATAAACCAATGGAATTGCAATTTCGGGACTTGCTTCTACATATTCATCAATCATTAGATTGAAATCATAATCAAAAGCCCCTTCGCATGAGTAAAATACCAGCGAAACAGCTAAAAATAGAATATAAATCTTTTGTTTCTTCATTTGTTTATAATTACGTAAGTATTTGAAATTTAATCATTCCCCTGTGTGGAATAATTTATTTTTTGTTTAGGAACACAAGATACACATTTCTCTTCAAAGAATGCAAAATTATTTGATATAAGCACTTCGTGCTATTTGATATTGTTTATGCAAACATCTCTCAATTAGCAACTTACAAGTTGTTTTGAAATAAAAAAAGTGTCGTTTAATTATATGTAGCTACTTATACTTCAATTAACTTGATAATTATACAGAAAATTGTCTTGATTGGCAATGATTAAGTTGAAATTCCCTTTTCCGTTTTTATTTTTCCGATACAGCACACTAAACATACTGCTACCTTCCAACGGAAAACCTTCTTTCACTTTTCCTTTTGTATCGAATAAGTATATTTTATTGTTTTTGGATGCAGTAATGCCTATAAATTTCTGTGTATCAGAAAATTGAAACAACATTGGAGCATAAAGAATATTTTCATCAAATTTCTTAGAAAAAAACGTTTTTCTATTTCTATTGATAAAATAGATTTTATTTTGGTCTAAATAAACAAATTCAGCCAAATCGTCGCCAGTGAGATCTGTATACATAAAATAATGGTTTGCACTTGCCTTCAAAGGCTTCATTTGTTGTTGTTGTCCATCAAAATACAAAAACATAACTGCTCCAGTGCTTGTTGTTGTTACTAATCGTGCATTACTTTTTTCGCTTGCTTTTTCATAAAAGAACAAATTATTTTTCGATTTAGCAAACGGCACTTTGGGCGTTAGCCGTGTTTCACCTCTTCGGTTAAGAATATACGTTTGCTTATCATCCGAAAAAACGATGTAGTCTTTGCCTTCATTCACAAAATGCTGAATCGACGAATGTACCAAGCCTTGCGTGCGTCCAAAAGCCCAGCCTTCTATGGGTTTTCCTTCAATATCAAACAGATAAACTTTCTTATCTTTTC
>JAOZTL010000278.1 GCA_029942205.1 Bacteroidales bacterium
ACGCAAATTATCCTCCATTTTCCGTCTATCGGTAATGTCTGTTGCCATTTCAATACGAACAATCCGACCATCCACCCACTCAATAGCAGAATCGGCACAATGATACCAGCGTTTATTTTTAATATTTTGATATTCATGATAAAAAGTAAAATCATTCGGTTTGCCATCTAAGTTTACCAATTTTATAAATGAACAATATTCACACGATTTTTCTTCATTATGTATTGATTTCCAACAAGTTTGATGCGTAACGTCTCCAAAAATATTTTTAGTATATTTATTTACAAACAAAATTTTGTGAGAAGAGACATCCGCAACATAAATAATTGCATTAATATTATCAAGTACTGTCAGCAAAGTCTTATGTGATTTAATTAATGCTTCCCCAGCCTTCTTTTTCTCAGTAATATCTTCTATTGTTCCTTCAAAATATAATGTTTGACCAAACGAATTTCGTACTGCTCGTGCATTTTCTTGAATATAAATTAAGCTTCCATCTTTTTTCTTCCAAATAGTTTCATAACCAAATATTTCACCTTCTTCATTTATCTTTTCTAAAAAAGATTTACGTTTTTCTTCTGTTCCATACAACTCTGCCACACTTTTCACCGATTTCATTTCGTCAAGGCTATTAAAGCCTAAAGTATTGATTATTGCAGAATTAGCCATCAATATTTCTCCAGACACAGACGTTCGATAAATCCCGACTACCGAATTTTCATAAATTGCCCTAAACCGATTTTCACTTTCATGGTAAGCATCTATCGCCTGCTTTTGTTTCGTAATATCATGATAAATAACAGCTACCTGTTTTTCTTGCGGTGAGAAAATAGATACTTCAAAATTTTTATCAATGGATGAATGATAAAAATCGATTTTTTTACTCCTATTTGTCTGTAATACTTCTGAATACACTGCACTCCAGTGCTCAAAATTAGACGAAACTTCCGATAATAATTTAGAAAGTAATTCTTGCGGCAAAAGATCAAATACAATTGAAGAAGCAATATTGGCTTCGAGAATTTGAAAATCTAAAACGTTATCTTTGTCATTTTCAACAGATTCGAGTAGAATAAAACCATTAATCATGTGATCGAATAACAAACGAAATTTTCGTTCTTGAAACTCTAATTTTGTAGTTAATTTCTCTAAATAAGCATTTGAATTTTGTAACTTATCATTTAATTGACACAATTCATAGTTTATTACGTCTATTTCTTCACTTTTTTGCTGTATCTCGACGTATTGATTTTTAAATTTAAAAATACTTTTTTTCTCAGCAGTAATATCTCGAATAAAATAAAAAGAAACATAACCTGTTTTAGATGAAGCGACAAAAGAACTTAACTGAATATACTTATCGTTATTCATTAAAGTATTTATCTGTAAATCAAAATTCTTTTGCTTCTTGTTAGAATTTTCTGCTTTTACAAACGGATTCATTTGCAAATAACATAATTCTTTACGTATGTCAGATTGTTTGTCATTAGATAATATTTTTTCAGCCAAGTCAAAAACTCTTGTGTTTTTAATTTTATCTTCTGCTATTTCTAATATTTCTAATATCGCTGTATTATAGTAAATAAACTTTCCTAATTCATCTACAATAAGGACTCCATCATTGGCATTACTCAAAAAATGCTGCAATTCAGAATTTATAAAGACAACATTTTGCGTCAGATAGTTCTCTAAATTATTCGTTTGAGGCAATTGCGATTTTAACTCGATTAGTTCAAGTTCTAAATCCTTTATTCTATTTTTTATTTCAGAACTAGTCATTTTTTTTAATCAAAAAAAGAATCAATCACAGAATATAATTCTTCTTGTGATATAGGTTTTGTCAAATAAGCATCACAGCCAGCTTGAATACTTTTTTCTCGTTCTACTGCCATTGCAAATGCTGTTTGGGCAACGATCGGTATATTTGGACATTTTTCCTTGATCTTTATCGTTGCATCAAATCCATTCATTTTAGGCATTTGAATATCCATCAGTATAATATCAAAATCCTGACTTGTAGCCATTTCTACGGCAGAAATACCATCGTGAGCCCAAAAAATTTGAGCTTTGTTTTTTTGTAATAATTTCTCTAATAATTTATAATTTGTCAAATCATCTTCAGCTACCAATATCTGCTTTGTGCTCCAATCAAATCCTGTAACTTTTTTCTTTACCATCGGTTTTAACTCTTTTATTTCTTTTTGTTCTAATTTTTTAATATTTTCATACTTTAATGTAAAGAAAAAAGTAGATCCCTTTCCTATTTCAGATTCTAACCAAATATCTCCTCCTAATAACTCTACTAAACTTCTTGATATAGCCAAGCCCAAGCCTGTTCCTTCATGCTTTTTTGACAATGTATTCTCTACTTGACGAAAACGATCAAAGACATAGTCCATCGCTTTTTCATCAATTCCAATACCAGTATCTCTTACATAAAATCTAAGTTTATAATCTTCAATCACTTCAAATCCCAAAGTTACTTTTCCTTTTTTTGTAAATTTGAAGGCATTAGAGAGAAAGTTTATCAAAACTTGCTTGACTCGGAAAGGATCTGAATGTACTAGAACATAATCAATATTAGGAGGGGTTTGTAATTTAAAATCAACATTACCTTTATTTATTGTACTTTTAACCTGAGAATATGTTGCATAAAGCTCATTTAATATGGATAATATATCAAAACTTTCAGAGCTCACAGTCAATTGTGCCGCCTCAATTTTCGCTAAATCAATAATATCATTTATTAAATGTAATAAATTATCACTACTTGACAAAACATGTCCGATAAATGGTCGTAATTCATCGGGTAAATCTTCCGACTCGGCAATCAAATGAGAGAATCCAATTATCGCATTCATCGGAGTACGTATTTCATGCGACATATTTGCCAAAAAAGCAGACTTTAATTGATCCGATTCTTGTGCCTTTTCCTTTTCGCGCCGCAGAGTCTCCTCAAAATAATGCCGCTCTGTTATATCTCTACTGACACCTATTATTCCCAACAAATTCCCTTTATTATCAGAGAATATAGTTTTTAACACGTCCAAAAGCATCATTTTATTGTCAGCTCCTTGCTCCCATTTTTCTACATTAAATTTCTCGTTGGTTTCGATTACTTGCCTGTCTGTTTCCTTAAAATATTTAGCTAATTCGGGTTCATACACTTCATCGTCCGTCCGACCTATTATCGCTTCCTCCTCAAATCCATTCAGTTTCAAAAAGCTAGAATTACAACCTAAATATCTACCTCTCAGATCCTTATAGAATATCATATATGGAATAGAATCAATAATAGACTGCAAAAGAAGCTGCTTTTCTATCAGAGACTTTTCAAATTCTTTTTGCTTAGTTACTTCTATACCAACAGCCCATTCAGACCAACCAGTTATTTTCACTTTAGAAGAGACATTAGACCAAGAAATAATTTTTTCTTCGCCATTTTTACAAGTTATTGTCGTTAATTCATTTCTATAATCAAACTTATGTTTAAATCCTGATTCAATACTATTCCGAACAAACTCATTTGGATATAAAAAATCTAATGCTGTCCCATTATTTAAAATCTCCTCGGCCCGATACCCTGTTATCCGCTCTGCTTCCTCGTTCCATAATACAAAATCACCATTCTCACTAACTGCATTTATAAAAATAGGCATGTGCTGTACAATTGTCCTAAATTGCTCTTCTTTTTCTTCCAGTATCGAATTAAAATTCTGTAACTCTTTAGAAGTCTGCTCTTTAAGTAAGGATTGTTCTTGAAGTTGAATATTCTTCTTTCTAATAAGATAAATGAAAATTAAAATAATAACCATTAAAGCAATAAACAAATAGATTATCGTCATCTGTATTTTGAGTGATTTTTCTGACTTTTCTTTATAACTTTCCAGATCTTTAAGCTTCGATTCTTGTTTTACTTCTTTTAATTTTAATTGTAAAGATAAATTTTGTTTCCGTTGCTTTTCTGCACCAAGTGCATCCAAGGTTTGTGCATATAAATCAAAATAATTTAATGCCTTCTTATATAAACCTGTTTTTGTATAATAATCAGCTATTTGCCTATAAATACGAGCTTCTGCAATAGGAGAATTAATCTGTATAGCCAGTGCTAATGCTTTATCTGCATAAAAAAAAGCCTTCTGCTGATCGTTTTTTAAAAAATGCAACAAACTAATATTCCTATAACATAAAGTAAGATTATTCAAATTATTATTATCCTCTGATAAAATACGAGCCTGATTTAAGTAGAGAGCTGCATTAATATGGTCATTTTTAAACAAATAAGTCTCACCCAAATTATTAAATAAATTAGATAAATTAGATAAATGTACTTTATTTTTTATTTCCATCTCAATATTCAAAGACAGATTATAATAATTAATAGCTAAAGATAAATTATTTTGCTTTTTATATACATTTCCAATATAATAATACAATAAAAATTGATCTTCTTCATTTTTCAATAATTTATTCAAATTATGAGCTTTTGTAAAATTAAGAATTGCTTCTCCATATTGATCTGTATTCATCGAAATAATGCCTAAAGACATATACACATTAAACTGTCCTTTTTTACTATCCTTAAGTTGATATATATTTAATGCATTAAATATCTTTTCTAAAGATTTATCATAATTTTCTATATCTAAATAAATTCTTCCCAAGAAAAAAAACACATCTGCTAAATCTAACAAATCATTATCTTGTAAAAGTATAACACTTTCCTCCAAATAAAATAGAGATTCATCTAAATTTTTATTTTCATAATGCCATTTTCCTAAAACGTAAAAATAAAGAGCTTCTTTCTTTGGAGAAATTATATTTTTTGCTCCCCAAAGCATATTTTGAGCATATTGAAATAAAATCAAAGGTGTTTTTTCGAAAATAGAATCTGCGTCCTTTGTCGTTTCTATTTTTTTTATTTGCTGCAAAACTTTCTCATCCAATTGCTGAGAGACTCCCTTCAAAGGAAAGACAGAAC
>JAOZTL010000279.1:0-280 GCA_029942205.1 Bacteroidales bacterium
ATAAATGAGTTTTATTTTATTTCTGTATTTTTTTTGAATAGTATGTAATGCTAATAAATTATTTCCTTTGATAATTAGATTATCTCTTTCATTTAACTCATTGGCTTTATGTATGCCTTTTTTGTCGTATTTTTTAAAATTAATAAGAACTTTGGGTGAGAGTAATTGGTCTGTTTCTTTTTTCGCAATTACTTGATTTAGAAAGACTTCTTTCGTTTTTAGTGTGTCTTTTTTTTGGCTTCCTTCTAAAATACAATCTTTATATGGCCAAGAAATAACA
>JAOZTL010000279.1:290-4958 GCA_029942205.1 Bacteroidales bacterium
TAAATTTAGTATAGCTATTTTGTAGTATTTTCTTATTTTGAATAAATTCGTGAAATTTTTCTTTATCAAAAATATAGAAGTCTGTTATTTTTTTGAAAAATTCAGCTTTAAGTTTTTTGCTAGATGATAATTTTTTTAGAAAATCGGAGTCTAATTTATTTGATTTTTCGAATAAGTTAGGAGTAACAAGTTCTTTATTTTGAACGAATTGAGAGTCATTGTCGAAAATGCGAATAATTTCATTTAGAATGTCATCCATTTTGGTGCTACCTGTTAATTATTATAGAATTTTTTATATTAAAAAGCTATTTTTAAGTATTCAAACAAAAGTTTTCACGATATTTACTTTTGTGTAATTTGTAGGTGATAAGTACTTTATATGAAGAGTGTATAATCTTAAACAACACGAAATATTTAGTGAATTATAGCAACAGCACGAACAGGTGAGCCATCTCCTTCTTTGATTTTAAGAGGTAATGCTGAAAAATAAAATTCAGAAACAGGGAGGTCTTTCAAATTTGTTAGATTTTCAATAATTGATATTTTATTTCTAAGAATAATTTCGTGAATAATGTATTTTGTTGCATCTACAGCATCGATAGAAATAACGTCTAAACCAATGCCTTTTACTTCTTTTTCGACTAAATATTGCGCTGCTTTTATCGTTAAAGTAGGAAAGGGGCTGAAATATTTATCTGTTCCCCACCAATCGCTATGGTCGGTTCTTAAAAGAATGAAATCAGAATTTATTATGTTTTGTTCGTGTTTTTGCAGGTATTCTTGAGTTATTTCAAGTGTTTGCAGTGTTCGGCAGTCTATAACTGTTGCTTTGCCATAAAAACGATCGAGAGGGACGTTATCTGTCGTAATATTGCTTTTGAGCATGTGTGCAGGACAATCAATATGTGTACCTACGTGTGTTAAAATATCTAAATGAGTTTCTTTAAATCCGTTTTTCTCTACAGTAAATGGAGTACTAAAAGTAGGGCTTGGTGTGCCAGGAAAAACAGGCATGCCAGTTTCCAAACGATGTGAGAGATCTATTATGTCCATTATCAAATAGTTATAAGGTCTTCGACCTACTTTGATGTTGCTTACGTGTTTATATAAAACTGCTATAATCAATGACTTTTTGAAAAATAAATATACGATTAATTTTGTCCATCTACTTATTTAGTCATTTTTTATTGTTTTGCAATTTTATATAAAAAAAAGAACTTTAGCGAGAGATCTGTGGAAAACACTTAATTTTTCTTTCTTATTTAGAATGAATATAAATTCATTCTAAATAAAGGAGCAAGAATAAAGTGTAATTTTCTAAAAATGAGCATTTTATATTTATTGCTTTAAATGTTATTCAAAAGAAAAAAAAGGTTCATTATAAAAGATGATTTATTTTTTATAACTTCGGCTACATTTAAAAACAACTAAAATATTAAATTATGGCCTACATGGGAAAAATGCTCAGAGTAGATTTGAGCAATCAAACAATCAAAACGGAAGAATTTCCTCGTAATTTAGCTAATAAATACTTGGGTGGACGTGGTTTAGCTTCTAAAATACTTTTTGATGAAGTCGATCCGACAATTGATGCTTTTTCTCCCGAAAACAAATTGATTTTTGCAACAGGCCCTCTAACACTTACCAATGCCCCTACTGGCGGGCGTTACATGGTTATTACCAAAAGCCCACTTACTGGAGGTATCGCTTCCAGTAATTCTGGCGGTTATTTCGGTGCAAAATTTAAAGCAACGGGATATGACATGATCATTTTTGAGGGAAAAGCAGAAAAACCTTGCTATTTATTCATCAACGACACGACAGTGGAATTGCGTGATGCGGCACATATTTGGGGAAAAACAGTACCAGAAACAACGGATATTTTAGAAGCAGAAGTGGAAGTGAAATCGAATGTTGCTTGTATCGGACCTGCTGGAGAAAAATTATCACGTATTGCTTCGATCATGAATGACAGGCACAGAGCTGCTGGGCGAAGTGGCGTTGGAGCTGTGATGGGAAGCAAAAATTTAAAAGCAGTAATGGTTTCAAGTGGAAGATTAAAAACACCGCTTGACGATCCTGAAGCTTTCAAAGCAGCAGTAAAAGCGAATATAAAAAATATTCGTGAGAATGGTGTTACTGGCGAAGGTTTACCTAAATTGGGAACAAAAGTTCTTGACAATATTATTAATGAATTAGGAGGTTATCCTGCTCGTAATTTTCAACAATCGCAATTTGAAGGTGTAGCTGAAATTTCAGGAGAGGCGTTGGTTGAAAAAGGATATTTAACTAAAAATGTAGCGTGTTATGCTTGTCCGATTGCTTGTGGACGAAAAGTAACTTTACCTGATGGAGTTGTAGGAGAAGGTCCTGAGTATGAAGTAGGCTGGGTTTATGGTGCAAGTTGTGGTGTAAATGACTTGAATGCCATCGTAAGAGCTGGATTTATGTGTAATGACTTTGGATTTGATGCAATTTCGGCAGGAGCAACCATTGCGACAGCGATAGAATTATATGAAAAAGGATACATTAAGAAAGAAGACTTGGATAATGGACCAGAATTGAAATATGGAAGTTCAGAATCTATTCTTTATTATACTCGAAAAATGGCTTATCGTGAAGGAATTGGCGATAAAATGGCCGAAGGAGCTTATCGATTAGCCGAAGCATTTGGGCATCCTGAAATTGCAATGACAGTCAAAAAGCAAGCACTTCCTGCTTATGACCCTCGTGCGGTACAAGGACAAGGTCTAGCATACGCAACAAATAATCGAGGAGCGGATCATACTAGAGCTTATTTGATTTCACCAGAAGTATTAGGTATTCCTGAAAAATTGGATCCTCAAGATAATGAAAGTAAGCCAGTTTGGGTGAAAATATTCCAAGAATTAACGGCAATTATCGATTCAGCAGGTCTTTGTATTTTTACTTCATTTGCTATGCAAGCACCTGATTATTTGGCATTAATCAAAAATGCAACGGGCTTTGATTGGAACGAGGAAGAGATGATGAAAACAGGAGAGCGTATTTGGAACTTAGAGCGTGAATTTAACTTGCGTGCAGGAATCGATCCTTCGGAAGATACCTTGCCAAAACGTTTATTAGAAGAGCCTATCGTTGATGGACCGATGAAAGGAAATGTCGCTAGACTAGACACAATGTTGCCTCAATATTACAAAGAAAGAGGCTGGACTGCTGATGGTAGACCGACAGAAGAAAAATTAAAGGAATTAGAAATAATTTAATTTAATTAGTTTTTATTACTAAAGGCATACTTTGTTAGAGGTATGTCTTTAGTTTTTTAATGTATATGGCTGGATACATCAAATTAGATCGAACACCTTGATATTTTAGATATGATAAAATTACACATTAAGCTTTTTGCGACTATTCGTTTGGATATTGGTTTTGGTGAAACGCATATCGAAAGCCCAAAGGCAATCGACATCATAGAAATGTTAACGATTGTTTCTGCAAAAATAAATTTTGATCTTATCGATAAATTGTTAGAAAATGGAAAAATGATACCAGGTGTAATTATCCTTGTTGATGGGAAAAATATTTATCATTTAAGTAATTTAGAAACAGTAATAGATAAAGATTCGACTATTGCTATTTTTCCTGCTGCAGCAGGAGGCTAGATATTCGACCTATTGATGTTGCTTGCGCATTCTAAACTCATTGTTTATCTGTGTGAGCGAGCTCAAACAGTTCACAGATCTTAATTTAGTTTAATAATATCAAATGTGTTAAAATACAGATCAACAAGTAGTAGTTTGTTTACAAACATATTATCAAAATCATTTAAAATAAATTTGACAGCTTCGTTTACTTGCATCGAAGCCAAAGAAGTAACAATAGGAGGAAAAATTTCTTTTTCTTCTTTTTCTTCTATATCTTGACTAAGAGCAAATGTCTGCTGATAATTTTTAGTTAATTTAGGAATTAACGAAGTCAGTTGTCCCGAATAACGAAAAACTCCCGCATGAATAATTGCAGTGCCTTTATCGAAAAATAAGAAATCTAACACAAATCTACTTTTAAAATTATCTAAACAATCGATAACTAAGTCTAGTTTTGGTACATTCGAGTTTTTGTCTAAACGTTCGTGATGAGAAAAAATCTGAATTTCAGGATTAATTTGTTTCAAACGATCATTGGCTGCATCTACTTTTTTTCTACCAATATCAGACATTTCGTATAGTAATTGTCTGTTAAGATCAGGGGCATCAAGAATGGCATAATCCCAATGATGAATTGTTCCAAAACCCATACGTACAAGTAGTTGCAGTACCGTGCTACCCAAGCCTCCAGTGCCTATTACGCCAATTGTTGCTTGTTGAATTTTTTGAAAATTATTTTCGCCTAATAATTTTAGATGACGATCGTATCTTTCCATATTTTTGAATGCTTAGTTTGCTATTTTCTTTATTATTTTTTAAATTTAAGCTATAAATAGAATTTCTGCAATTTTTTATATACATTTAACTTAAACTAAACCTTATTCTGAGAGTAAAGTGATTGATTATCAATAAAATATCAATTATTTTAATTTAGAATAAAATTGATAAACGGATTAAAAAAAATAAAACATGAAAAAAATTTTCTACATTTTACTCGTACTGTCTATATCTTGCAGTACTCCTGATGATAAACAAAATTCAGAAA
>JAOZTL010000280.1 GCA_029942205.1 Bacteroidales bacterium
ATAAAGCAACCGATTAGTGTATTAATTTCTAATGAATGATCGTTTTACAATGACCATTTATTTTTTGAAATACGCATTTGTCGTAGATTATAAGAAAGAAGTCTGAGGGCAGTATCTTGCCACATCGGGATTTATTCGTAGGTGATTTTTATTATAAAAAAAACAAGAAAAGTTTGATTAAATATTAAAAACAATTAAATATTAAATAATTAACTTGTAGCAGAAACAGATCTAAATTAAGGTCAATGACCTTTTTATTTGCTTAATCCAATGAATATGTATACTTTCGGCTAATCTTTTAAGGTCTTTGACTTTTTGCTTTTAATACCTTAAAAACCAACAAAACAAAAACACTGAAACCCTCATGAAGGGATTTATTTAAGGATGACTAATCGCTCCACACAAAGGAATGATTAAATTTCAATAACTTACAACATTTAAACACATGAAAAATAAATTCTATACGATTGTATTAAGTATCATTTTTCTTTTGGTAGTACCGGTAGCCCAAAGTCAAAAATTGACCATTTTGCACACCAACGACATGCACTCGATGCTTACAGGCTTTGGTCCCGAACTAAAATACAGCCCACTCGTAACAGGAAATGACTCTACTGTAGGCGGATTCGCACGTCTGGCAACCATTCTTAACCAAGAGAAAAGTGCTCATCCCGAATCTACATTAATTGTAGATGCAGGCGACTTCTTGATGGGAAGTATTTTTCATGCAAACGAGCAAGAGACAGGCTTTCAAATCTCATTAATGAAAAAAATTGGCTACGATGCTATTACGATCGGAAACCACGAGTTTGATTATGGACCCGAAGTTCTTGCTAAAATTATTCGTGCAGGCATTGCTCATGGCGGCATCGCACCTTTATTAGGCTCAAACATGATTTTCAGCTCCGACTCGCCCAAAGACGATGAATTGGAAAAATTATATTCCGAAAATCATATCAAACCGTATGTAATTATCGAACGTAATGGTTTGAAACTAGGTATTATCGGTATTATGGGACAAGATGCAGATGAAGTAGCACCAGCCGCCACTCCTGTAAGCTTTGCCAATCAAGTGAAAACTGTAAAGAAATTGAGCAAAATGCTGAAAAAACAAGAAAATGTAGATCTAGTTATTTGTTTGTCGCACAGTGGTTTTTATCCTGATCCAAAAAAAGGAAATGCAGGCGAAGATATCGAATTAGCAAAAAAAGTAGACGATTTGGACATCATCATCAGCGGGCATACCCACGTGAAAACAGAAAAAGCACTTCTAATAAACAATACGATAATCGTACAAACAGGGGCTTATGTGCGTCATGTAGGTAAATTGGAATTAGAAATAAAAGATAAAAAGATACAATCTCACAAATTTTCTCTAATTGCTGTGGATGATAAAATCGTAGGAGATCCAGCTACGCATCAACTCATCGAAACGTACAAAGAAACGATCAACGATAAATATTTTTCGCAATACGGATTAGCTTTCGATAAGCCTATTGCCGAAACATCTTTCGCTTTGGTACGCCACTCTTATATAACAAAAAAGCACGGAAATGTTGGCAAATTCGTTGCTGATGCGATTCTGTATTATGTGAATAAGCATAGCGAAAAAGCCGATGTGGCTATCGTTGCATCAGGAACGATTCGCGAAAAAATCATGATTGGTCAAATAACACCAGCCGATATTTTTCGTGTAGCACCTCTAGGATCGGGCAAAGACAGTATTCCAGGTTATGCATTAGCCAAAATATACCTTACAGGCAACGAACTGAAAAAATTGATGGAAGTAGTGGTTATGGCGCAAGTGCCTGGCGACGATAGCTATATCAATTATTCGGGGCTTAAACTCGAAGAGGATAAAGACAAAATGATGCTGCACAAAGTCAGAAAAGTATGGTTTGGCGATGAGGAATTAAATTTTGATAAAACAAACGAAAAACTGTATAGCGTAGTGGCTAGTACTTACTTGCTGGCTTTTGTAGGCGAAATAAAAAAAATGAGTAAAGGCTTGGTGAAAATTGTACCGAAAGATAAAAACGGAGCAGTCATAACCGATATGGATAAGCAAGTAATAGATTTTGATCTAAATAAAAAAGAACTGCAAGAAGGAAAAACATGGTTGGCTTTGGTCGAATATCTTCAGAGTTTTGCTGATGAAGATAAGAATCAATTACCCGAAATTCCAGAAAGATATAAGCTAAAGAAAAAATAAACGCTGAAAACATGAAATTATCATTTATTTTATTTGTTAATTCTAATAAGTATGATTAATTTTGCAGCCTAATAAAAAGAAGAGATTAAATTTCAATGTTTTACATTGATTAAAATACACATAAAAATCCTCAGAAAGGATTTATTAAAAATAACTAATCGCTCCAAACAAAGGAATGGTTAAATTTCAACAACTTACAACATTTAAACACATGAAAAAAGGAATTCATCCAGAAAATTATCGTTTGGTCGCATTTAAAGATTTATCAAATGACCATACATTTCTTACAAAATCAACGATAAACACAAAAGAAAAAATAGAAATAGATGGAGTAACTTATCCATTAATGAAAATAGAAATATCAAATACTTCTCACCCATTTTATACAGGAAAAATAAAATTGGTGGATACTGCTGGACGTATTGATAAATTCAAAAGCCGCTACGGAAAACACATAGATAAAAAATAAGTTAATTGTTTTTCTATTGATCCATATACGTATTTTGCTGCAAGCAGCTAGATGCATCTTTGGTATGAAAAAGTACAAAATAAAAGCTTCGTATAATTTACGAAGCTTTTATTTTTTAAGGTTTTTTGTTTATTTTTGATAAAATTATTTATATTCTTACTGAATCGTATGAATTTTATAATGAGTAAGCGACATCAAATAGGTCAAAGACCTCGTAAATATTCCACCTTAATTCTTGCCGCAGGGCAATCGAGCCGCATGAAGCAATCTAAATTGCAGTTGGCTTACGATACTCAATATAGCTTTATCGAACAACTAGTCAATACTTACCTAGCTTATGGCAGTAGAGAAATAGTTGTGGTGGCAAGCCAGCCAGATGAAGCATATTTATTGAGCAAAGAGCGTTGCTTTGCAGGCCCCTTTCATTTAATCATCAACCCATCACCCGAAAAAGGACGTTTCTCGTCTGTTCGCTTGGGAATGCAGCAGCTAAAATCCGTTTCTGGTGTTTTCTTACAAAACATCGACAATCCATTTACGCAAGTAAGTTTACTGACAAGTTTAGGACAAAATGCTTTGGAAGCAGATTATGTATCGCCTACTTACAACGGACGAAGTGGGCATCCAGCCTTGTTATCAAAAAGGATAGTGGGCGATATTCGTGCACTATCTTCCGATGCGCATCATTTAAGAGAGTTTCTTCAAACATATTCTCGCTTTAGGCTTGAAACAGAGCATAAACACATATTGAGTAACATCAATACTCCTGAAGAATATCAAAAAAACATGGAATAATACCAATTGAATTTGTGTGGACTTAATCTTCCAGAACTTTAAGCTTGACCAGTTCTATTTTAGGGTTATCCAATTCGATAATGGTTAATTGAAAATTGTGTATAACAAATTCTTCATTTAGATTAGGAATTCGCTCATTTTTGTTAATGATAAAGCCTGCAAGTGTTTCGTATTCTGTGGAATCAGGCAAATTTAGTCCATACTTATCGTTCAGGTAGTCTATTTCTATTCGTCCAGAAAATTCATATTCGTCTTCTGTAATTTTCCGTTCCACCAAGTCGCTTACGTCATGTTCGTCTTCTATTTCACCAATAATTTCTTCTATCAAATCTTCGATGGTAACAATCCCCGAAGTGCCTCCAAACTCATCAACCACAAGGGCAATGCTTTGGTGGTGTTTCATCAATTGGTTCAACAGTTTTTGAGCCGACATGGTTTCGGGTACAATAAGTATTTTATTGGTGATGGCTTCAATGGAACTTGGCGAACTAAATAGCCGATTGGATTGTACGTAGCCGATAATATTATCAATGCTTTCGTCAAAAATGAGTATTTTAGAAAAGCCAGTTTCTTTGATAAGCTGTTTGAGTTCGTCTATACTTGAGTTTTTTTCAAGAGCTTGTATTTCGGTACGAGGAACAACGCAGGTGCGAATTTTTGTTTCAGAAAAAACAAGTGCATTCTGAAAAAATTTCAAATCAGAATTATCAATCGTAGAGTCCTCGTTGATCGTTTCTTGGCTTTCTTCCACCAAGTTGTTTAAGTCTATTTTCCCAAAAGTTATTTCTTGTCCAGTTATTTCTATTTTTAGTACTTTTTTAATGATTTTCCTTGATAGAAATATTGTCCCCTCTGCTAAAAAATAGAATGTATAATAAAAAGTAAGCACTGGATATAGGAAAAAATATAATGCTCTGTTTGGATTGATCCGAAAAACTGTTTTTGGTAAAAACTCAGCAGTAACAAGAATAATCAATGTAGAAATAATGGTTTGTATGAGGAGTATCAAAAGTTCGTTTGAAATAAATCGTGCAATTTGGGGTTCAAGAACTTTTGCCATCGTGATACCGTAAATCACAAGTGAAATATTATTTCCAATTAGCATGGTGGCAATGTATTGCTCTTGCTTTCGGATGAGCATCCAAATTTTGTTTACATGCTTTTTACCTTGTTTTCGGTCAAGTTCGAGACGAAATTTATTAGATGAAATAAACGCAATTTCCATTCCTGAGAAAAATGCCGAAAAGAACATGCTAATCAATATAATACTAAGAATCTCCATCTGTATCGTTTTGCTTTTTTTTCAAATGTAAGCGTAATTTATACATTAAAAAAGCGATTATGGTAAACAGAAAAAAAACATAACTTTCCTGTAAGCCTAATAAGTATGTTTTATGTATTCCTGCAATAAGGCTAATAGCAGTAATAGCAAGCCATATATATTCCATTATTCAAATAAAAAAGTCCTCTAAGTTTTT